>NZ_JAKUXJ010000004.1:388035-535059 GCF_026782895.1 Streptococcus mitis | reverse complement strand
GCTAAAGACTTAGCCAAGGATAAGATTGATGCTATTGAAAATCTCTTGTCTAAGAAAACTCAAGAGACACATGCTCTAGTTGCGAAGAAAGAAAATGTTGCTCTTCGGGACCAAGAATTTTATGATAAAGCTTATAATTTGTTGATCGAGGCTCATAAAGCCTTGTCCGAAAATAAGGGGCGAATTGCTGATTTCCAAGCCTTAGACAAATTAGCAGAACGCTTGAATGATGAATCAACTAATAAAGGAAAATTGGTTGACGATTTATTGACATTTCTAGCACCAATCACCCACCCAGAGCGACTTGGCAAACCAAATTCTCAGATTGCATATACAGACGATGAAATTAAATTAGCGAAATTAGCAGGCAAGTACACAACAGAAGATGGTTATATTTTTGATACTCATGATATTACCAGTGATGAGGGAGATGCCTATATAACTCCACATATGACCCATAGTCATTGGATTAAGAAAGAGAGCTTGTCTGAAGCTGAAAGAGCGGCAGCCCAGGCTTATGCTAAAGAGAAAGGTTTGACCCCTCCTTCAACAGATAATCAGGGTTCAGGAAATACTGAGGTTAAAGGAGTAGAAGCAATCTATAATAAAGTGAAAGCAGCTAAGAAGGTTCCACTTGTTCACATTCCTTACAATCTCCAACATACTGTTGAAGTTAAAAATGGTAGCTTAATTATACCTCATTACGACCATTACCATAACATTAAATTTGGTTGGTTTGACGAAGGACTCTATGAAGCACCTAAGGGTTATAGCCTTGAGGATCTCTTTGCGACTGTAAAATATTATGTTGAACATCCTGAAGAACGTCCTCACTCAGATAATGGTTGGGGAAATGCCAGCGACCATGTTCGTAAAAATAAGGCAGACAAAGACAGTAAATCTGATGAAGATAAGGAAGATCATCATGAATCAGACGAGTCAACCCGTCCTGAATCCAATGAAAAAGAAAATCATACAGGTTCAACCCCTTCAGTAGATAATCTTTATAAACCGAGCACTGATGAAGACGAGACAGGAGAAGTATCTAAAGATACAACAGACGATGCTGAAGTACCTCAAGTAGAAACCGAAAAAGTAGAAGCCAAACTCAAAGAAGTAGAAGCTCTACTTGATACAATAACCGATGCTAGTTTGAAAGACAATGTGGCAGAGAGTCTAGCTGGTTTACGAAATAACTTGAACCTGCAAACCATGGATAATAATGGTATCATGGCAGAAGCAGAAAAGTTGCTTGCTTTGTTAAAAAGGTAGTGAGTCAGTTACGACGAAATCAGAAGTATAAACTTTATACTATAAATCAAAATGATGTAAGAGTCAGTAGCAATACTGGCTTTTATTTTTTAAAATGATATAAAAATCTTGACAGATAAACTTAAAAAAGGTAAACTATTTACTGGTTAATTAAATGGTTAAATAACCAGTTTAGAAAAACTGTTTAACCGAGAAAAAGAAGTTAAGAAATAGCTTCATCATTTATTGAAATGAGGGATTTATGAAATTCAGTAAAAAGTATATTGCAGCTGGATCAGCTGTTATCGTATCCTTGAGTCTTTGCGCCTATGCACTGAACCAGCATCGCTCGCAGGAAAATAAGGACAATAATCGTGTCTCTTATGTGGATGGTAGCCAGTCAAGTCAGAAAACTGAAAACCTGAAACCAGATCAGGTCAGTCAAAAAGAAGGAATTCAGGCTGAGCAAATTGTTATCAAAATTACAGATCAGGGCTATGTGACGTCACACGGTGATCACTATCATTACTATAATGGGAAAGTTCCTTATGATGCGATTTTCAGTGAAGAACTTTTGATGAAGGATGCTAATTATCAACTTAAAGACGCTGATATTGTCAATGAGGTCAAGGGTGGTTATATCATCAAGGTCGATGGAAAATATTATGTCTACCTGAAAGATGCAGCTCATGCTGATAATGTTCGAACCAAGGATGAAATCAATCGTCAAAAACAAGAACACATCAAAGATAATGAGAAGGTCAGCTCTGATGTTGCTGTAGCAAGGTCTCAGGGACGCTATACGACAGATGATGGTTATGTCTTTAATCCAGCTGATATTATCGAAGATACGGGTGATGCTTATATCGTTCCTCATGGAGGTCACTATCACTATATTCCAAAAAGTGATTTGTCTTCTAGTGAGTTAGCAGCAGCAAAAGCTCATTTAGCTGGCAAAAATACGCAACCAAGTCAGTTAAGCTATTCTTCAACAGCTAGTGATAATGACACGCAATCTGTAGCACAAGGCTCAACTAGCAAGCCAGAAAGCAAAGTTGAAAATCTCCAAAGTCTATTGAAAGAACTCTACGATTCACCTAGCGACAAACGTTACAGTGAATCAGATGGTTTAGTCTTTGACCCTGCTAAGATTATCAGTCGTACACCAAATGGTGTTGCGATTCCGCATGGTGATCATTATCACTTTATTCCTTACAGCAAGCTCTCTCCTTTAGAAGAAAAGATTGCTAGAATGGTGCCTATCGGTGGAACTGGTTCTACGGTCTCTACAAATGAAAAACCTCATGGAGTAGCGTCTAGTCTAGGAAGTCTTCCAAGCAGTCCATCTACTTTGAATCATCCTTCCTTGCTTACAAATAAGGCTATCTCTTCAACATCTGATGGTTATATCTTTAATCCTAAAGATATTGTCGAAGAAACTGCTACAGCTTATATTGTAAGACATGGCGATCATTTCCATTACATTCCTAAGGCGAACCAAATTGGTCAACCGACTCTTCCAAACAATGGCCTAACAACACCTTCGCCATCTCTTCCAATCAATCCTGGTGTTTCACATGAGGAACATGAAGAAGGTGGACACGGCTTTGATGCTAATCGTATTATTGCGGAAGATGAATCAGGATTTATCATGAGTCATGGTGACCACAATCATTACTTCTTCAAGAAGGATTTGACACCTGAGCAAATCAAGGCCGCACAAGACCACTTGAAAGGGGCAAATACAGCAACACCAAATCCAGCTCATGATGATGAACACGATAAAGATAATCACGATCACCATCATGGTGAAGACCATGATCACGGTTTTGATGCTAATCGTGTCATAAGTGAGGATGATCAAGGCTTTATTATGAGTCATGGTGATCATAACCATTACTTCTTCAAGAAGGATTTGACTGCTGATCAAATCAAGGCAGCGCAAGACCACTTGAAAGGGGCAAATACAGCAACACCAAATCCAGCTCATGATGACGATCACGATGAAGATCATCATGGACACCATCATGATGAAGACCATGATCACGGTTTTGATGCCGATCGTGTCATAAGTGAGGATGATCAAGGATTTGTCATGAGTCATGGTGATCATAATCATTACTTCTTCAAGAAAGATTTGACAGCAGAGCAAATTAAGGCCGCACAGGATCATCTGAAAACACATCATGATGCAGAACCTGTAAAACCTCTTGCTAAAACAGTAGAGTCTTTCTCAAGAGATGCTAGCGATGAAGAAAAAATTGCTTATATTTCTAAAACATACGGAGTTCCACTTGAAGCGATTAGAATTTCAAACGGATTCTTTGTTTTTGGAAATCCAGACCAAGCCTACGATCCAACTCATATCCACCCATATGCTGTTCGTAAGGAACATGTGCGTCTTCCGCTACAAACTGGCAATCCAGAACTTGATTTCCTAAATGAACTCTATACCACTGCTTTGCGAGATGGTGTGTCTCCTTATAGCTTACAGGTAGAAAATGGTAGTTTTGTGATTCCTCATGGCGATCACAATCACTACATCAAGGTTCAAACTAAGGGATATGAAGTGGCTTTGAAAAACAAGATTCCAGCCCTACAATCCAATTATCAACCTGGAGCTTTTGATGAGAAGGCAGTCTTGGAAAAAGTAGATCAACTTCTAGCTGATAGCAGAAGTATCTACAAAGACAAGCCTATCGAACAAAGACAGATTGAGTTAGCTTTAGGCCAGTTTACTGAAAACATGAAGAAACTGGCAACTAACTCTACAGCAGGTTATCTTGCAACCCTTGATCTCTTTGATAAGCAATATATCCATATTGATGAAAGTGTCAAACCTGTTGAAACCAGTGCTCTAGATAAGAAATATCAAGCCTTGATTGATAAAATCAATACACTGGATACAGACACTTTTGGACTTCCAAAGAAAGACCTTCTCGTTCGACTCCAAGAAGCTAAGTTGGCAAAAGATGAGGCTGGTTTAGCAGCGGTTGAATCACAACTTCAAGCCTTGCAAGACTTTAATGACCGAACAGGTGTTACAACTGTAGAATACATCAAGTACTTCTACGAACACGTAAATGACGGTCGTTTGAGTGATGAACTTCGAAACAAAGTAGCTCAGTTGACTTGGACTTTGTATCAATCTCAATCCTTCCTTAAGGCAGCAGAATTGAACAAATTATTCCCAAGTATATATCAGGCAAAACAAGAAGTGGAAGAAGCGTTGAAAGCTCAGCCAACTACTGCGAAATCAAGTCAGACAGTTCTAGATACTGAAAAAGTTGATAATCAAAGTGCCAAGACAGCTATTTATGGCTTCTTGAAAGAATTGTATGGAGACTTTATGCCTGAAGAGCATGTCAATCATGTTAGCAAGGAAGAGGTAGAAAGCCTCTTGAGCAAGGCACATCAACTCTTGGAACAAATCCAAGAAGAAGGAATCAGACAATCCTTGGCAGAAGAAGTAGAAAATCTCAAAGTTGCTACAAACAAGGCTGATGCAGACTTGGATGAAGTAAATAGTCAGGTAAAAGATATCTTGACTCGTATCGCTAGCGCTCTTCAACAAGAAAAGGAAAATGCTGAGCAAGATCCTCAGACACTTGTACTCTATCAAAAACTTTACGATATCCTCATGTCACTTCACGCATACTTAGAAAACAATAAGGGTTCTGATGCGGACTTTGATAAGGTGGATGCTCTACTAGATCAACTTTCTGCTAAGAGTAAAGATAAAGCTGCTTTACTTGAATTGACAAAAGCTATTCTAGTCTTGAATCAAGAAATCAAGTCAAAATCAAGCGCAAGTGAAGAAGCAACTCCAGCAACAAATACTGAAGCAAATGGTGAGAACACCAGTGCTGAGAACCGACCAAGCGTAGCTGCAGAATCTAATAGTGAAACAGCAAGTGACGAAAACAAACCAAGCAACACAACAGATTCTAAACCTGCTGAATCATCTTCAGAAAAGGAAATAACAGAATCTACAACAAGTACTGGAAATCAAGAAAAACCAGCAGAATAAACAGAAAGGCGAAGTAGCTGAGCTACCTCGTCTTTTTAGTCTTTATAAGCTACGATACCAATGATGGTATCAACTGCACGTTCCATGGTCTGAAGGCTGACGTATTCAAATCGTCCATGCATATTTTCTCCACCCGCAAAGATATTTGGAGTTGGGATTCCCATAAAGGAAATCTTAGAGCCGTCTGTCCCTCCACGGATTGGTTCGATTATAGGAGTGATACCCAAATCTTCCATAACGGCTTTAGCAATGGTAATTGGAGTCATATCTTTTTCAATGACTTCTTTCATATTGTAGTACTGATCTGTTAGGGTGAGAGTAACACGATTGTTACCAAGCTCTTGATTCATCTTATCAGCGATAGACTGCATAGCTGCTTTACGAGATTCAAAGGCATCCTTTTCAAAGTCTCGGATGATGTAGCTTGAACGAGCCTCTTCGACAGACCCTGTTATATCCATCAGATGGTAGAAACCTTGGTAACCCTCTGTCAGTTCAGGACGGTCAGTTTCAGGGAGTTGATTATGGAAATCAATTGCTAATTGCAGAGCATTTACCATCTGTCCCTTTGCAGTACCAGGGTGGACATTGCGCCCTTGGAAATGCAATTCAGCACCAGCTGCTGAAAAAGTCTCGTATTGAAGTTCACCTAGTGGTCCGCCATCAACAGTGTAGGCAAAATCTACATCAAAATCTTCTGCATCAAATTTATTAGCACCAACACCAATTTCCTCATCTGGACCAAAACCAACACGAATTTCACAGTGTTTGATTTCAGGGTGAGCAGTTAGATATTCAATAGCAGTCATAATTTCAGCAATCCCTGACTTATCATCAGCACCTAGTAAGGTTGTTCCATCGGTTGTGATGAGGGTTTGTCCTGGATATTTCTCAAGACTCTTGAAGTCAGCTGGATCCAGTTTAAAACCAGAATTCCCTAGTTCAATCACACCCCCATCGTAGTTTTCAATTACCTGAGGCTTGACCCCTTCGGCATTAAAATCAGCAGTATCCATGTGGGAGATGAAACCAATTTTACGTGTTAAAGATGGATCATTGGCTGGCAAGGTACCAATCGCAAAACCATTTGGAAGGTAGTAGACGTTTTGCAGTCCAACACGTTTCATTTCAGGGATAAGAACATTTGTTGCGAAGTCAACCTGACTCTGCGTACTTGGAGTAGTAGTAGAGTGTTCATCAGAGCGCGTGTTGACCTTAACATAGGTTAAGAAACGTTCCAAGAGATTTGGGTAAGTCATAAAAAACTCCTTTTGAATTTATTTTTTTCCATTGTATCATAGAAAGAAGAGAAAAACAAAAACAGAAGAGTGAGAATATCACTATCTTGGCGTTTACTTATTAGTAGATAAATGATAAAATAAAATTGATAAAAACATCACAAGGAAGTAGTTATGAAAAAAGCAATTTTAATGATGACCTTCGGTTCGCCAGAAGAGATTACCTTTGAAGGTGTAGCTGATTTTTTCACAAATATTCGTCGTGGAGTGAGACCTCAAGACCACGAGATTCAAACCCTCTATGATAATTATGTACTTATTGGAGGTACGCCTCTGCAAAGAATTACTCGTGAAGAGGTTGCCTTAGTAGAAGCTAGACTGGGGAATGAGTATAGTGTCTATTTTGCCAATAAATTTTCCAAACCTTTTATTCCAGATGTGATTGGTCAGATGGAAGCAGACGGCATTGAACAGTGTATTTGCTTGATTTTGGAGCCTCATTATTCTTTCTATTCTGTCATGGGCTATGAGAAATTTTTAGAAAGCAAACAAATTCAATTTTTGGTCATTAAGGACTGGTATCAAGAAGAAGCTCTCTTAAACTATTGGGCAGATGAAATTGATAAGATTTTAAAAGAAGAAGTAAAGCAGGATAGCTTTAAAGTCATCTTTTCAGCCCACAGTGTGCCCATTTTTGCCTTGGATTTTGGTGACCCATATATTGACCAAATTTTCGAAAATAGCCAGCTAGTCGCTGAAAAATTGGGCTTGAATTCAGAACAATATACCAACACTTGGCAGAGTGAAAGTGATATCGGTATCCCATGGATTAAACCAGATGTTTTGGAGTATCTCAGAGAACAGAAAGAACATCCAGACCATTATATTTTTGTACCAATCAGTTTTATTAGTGAGCATATTGAAGTCTTGTTTGACAACGATGTAGAATGTTATGACTTGTGTCAAGAATTTGGGGTGAACTACCATCGTCCACCAATGCCAAATACGGATTCTCGTTTGATTGATGCTTTGGTCAATACAGTTAGAGCCAATGAAAATCAAGAATTTAAGGAATTTCTTCCAGAAGAAGAAACCTTTGATGAGTTAGTTCCTTCAGATGAGACGAAAAACATTTTGGCCGAATCTCAAGATTTACAAATGCCAGAATTTGTGAAAAAACTGATTGAGAAAAAAGGTCGTGAAAATGTTAAGATGCCTTATCTGATCAAGAAAATGCTTGAGAAAGCAGGTAAGTTACCGAAAGAGTAAAGAAAAAGGATTTAGCTTTGTGCTAGATCCTTTTAATCGATTATTTTTTTTCAAGAAGAGCTTTGATTTCTTGAAGTACTTCCAACTCAGTTGGAGCAGCTGGAGCTTCCTCTGTAACTTCTTCTTTCTTAGTAAGGCTTTGAGCTTTTTCCATAGCTTTAATAACAAAGAAGAGGACAGTACCTACAACAAGGAAGTTGATAATAGCACTCAAGAATTTACCATATGTAACACCATTCCATGCAAGCTCAGCGATGTTTTGTACTTTCGCAGCTTTCAAGGCTGGATTCAATAGAAGAGGAGTGATGATATCATTAACAAAAGAAGTAACGATAGCACCAAAAGCAGAGGCAATTATCACACCGACAGCAAGGTCAACAACATTACCACGAAGCAAAAATGCTTTAAGATCTTTTAACATTTTCATTTTCCCTTTCAAAAAATTTTTACTCTTAATTATATATTAATTAAGAAGAGCATGCAAGATATATGCTCAAAAATTTTCTATTTTTTTAAAAACAAAAACCTTACTAAAAATGTAATTGAGGATAATTATCAAGAATTGTGAAATAACGGTTTCAATACTATTAACCTTGTCTATATTATTATTAACAAATTGTCCGATAATATTAGGAAACTGTGTCACAAAGAAAAATGTTAAAAACATGTCTAAAAGGAAAGTAGAGAGACGTGCTATAGTAAATTTTACTAAACGGCTTGGCCAATTCTGCCTAACTTGCTTAAATACAAGTCGATCATTTGTAATAAATGCAAATAGGATACCGATACTATTTGCTAGTCCAGTAGCAAGCAGTTCTTTATGGGTTAATTGATAAATGACTAATCGGGATAGAATGGAGACAAGAGTAGTTGCTATACCAAAAAAGAGATAGGCTAAGAGCTCATTCTCGAAGAGACTTTGAATGCGTTTTTTCATACTTTTAGTATAGCATAAAGCAAGTTATTGTGCTATACTAGTAAGGTTGATTGAATCAACCCTTGGTGCTTAGCTTCTTTCACCAAGCATATTACACGCGGGCAACCGCCAAAGGAGAAAAGATGAAAAAATTAACTATTCGTGATGTTGCAGATATTGCAATCGTTGCTGCTATCTATGTCGTTTTAACTGTCACACCACCCTTAAATGCTATTAGCTATGGTGCTTATCAGTTCCGTATTTCAGAAATGATGAACTTTATGGCTTTTTACAATCCAAAGTACATTATCGGAGTTACTATCGGTTGTATGATTGCTAATTTCTTTAGCTTCGGACTGCTAGATGTCTTTGTTGGTGGTGGATCAACCCTAGTATTCCTTAGTCTAGGTGTTTGGCTTTTTGCAAAATACAGCAAAGATTACCTCTTTAATGGATTAATTCGAAAAGATCATTTCTTCTTTTCAATCCTCTTTTCAATTTCCATGTTTACTATCGCTGCAGAGTTGAATATCGTAGCGCAATTACCATTTTTCCTTACTTGGTTCACAACAGGGATTGGTGAATTTGCCTCATTAATTATTGGTGCGATTATCATTGGTAAAATTGGTCGTCGAATTGATTTAAGCAAATAGACGAAGAGAAGCTAGGTGGCTCTTACCTGGCTTTTTCTTATGGAAAATTTCTAAGGAAACTTGACAAGTTTTTCTAACTATAGTATACTTCTTAAGTAAGCTGATTTAGCTCAGTTGGCAGAGCGCATCCATGGTAAGGATGAGGTCGCCGGTTCAATCCCGGCAATTAGCATAAAGTAGACAGAAAAGCCCTTGATTTACAGGGGTTTTTGTTATGTCTACCCCAAATTTTTCAAGGATATTTCTTATTCAGCTGTGTAAATGAAACTAACACTCAATGATAATCAAAAAGCAAACTAGGAAGCTAGCCGCAGATTGCTCAAAGCACTGCTTTGAGGTTGTAGATAAGACTGACGAAGTCAGCTCAAAACATGTTTTTGAGGTTGTAGATGAAACTGATGAAGTCAGTAACCATACCTACGGTAAGGCGACGCTGACGAAGTTTGAAGAAGTATAAAGAGTTTCGCTTGTTGACAAAAGTGCTTCTCTTTAGTAGAATAGTAGGTGCGATGAGTCGATAGGTAGTCTTCGGACTACTATTGAGCATAAGGAGGTCATAACGCAGGAGCGGACCTTGATGAGTTGTGTGAACCTGCTCATCACATGAAGATGCCTCTTAGTCCCTAGTCTAGCGACTGGGGATTTTTATTTTCCAAAAAATGATGAAAAAGCTTTGCAATTCACGGAAAAAGTAGTATAATACATCTATTATAGAAATTTTTAGAAAATTCCGAAAGAGGTTATTTATGGGATATACAGTTGCTGTAGTCGGCGCGACAGGTGCTGTCGGAGCTCAGATGATAAAAATGTTGGAAGAATCAACACTTCCAATCGATAAAATTCGTTTACTTGCTTCTGCACGTTCAGCAGGCAAGACTTTGAAGTTTAAAGATCAAGATATTACGATTGAAGAAACAACTGAAACAGCTTTTGAAGGAGTTGATATTGCTCTTTTTTCAGCAGGTGGTTCTACATCAGCTAAATATGCACCATACGCAGTTAAAGCTGGAGCGGTAGTAGTAGATAATACATCTTACTTCCGTCAAAATCCAGATGTTCCTTTGGTTGTTCCAGAGGTCAATGCTCACGCACTTGATGCCCACAACGGGATTATTGCTTGCCCTAACTGTTCAACAATCCAAATGATGGTGGCTCTTGAGCCAGTTCGCCAAAAATGGGGCTTGGACCGTATCATTGTTTCAACTTACCAAGCAGTTTCAGGTGCTGGTATGGGAGCAATTCTTGAGACACAACGTGAACTTCGTGAAGTCTTGAATGATGGAGTGAAACCACGTGATTTACATGCCGAAATCTTGCCTTCAGGTGGAGACAAGAAACATTATCCTATCGCCTTCAATGCTCTTCCACAAATCGATGTCTTCACTGACAATGATTACACTTACGAAGAGATGAAGATGACTAAGGAAACTAAGAAAATTATGGAAGATGATAGCATTGCAGTATCTGCAACGTGTGTGCGTATTCCAGTCTTGTCAGCTCACTCTGAGTCTGTTTACATCGAAACAAAAGAAGTGGCTCCAATCGAAGAAGTAAAAGCAGCTATCGCAGCTTTCCCAGGTGCTGTCCTTGAAGATGATGTGGCTCATCAAATCTATCCTCAAGCCATTAATGCAGTGGGTTCACGTGATACCTTTGTTGGTCGTATCCGTAAAGACTTGGATGCAGAAAAAGGAATTCACATGTGGGTTGTTTCAGATAACCTGCTCAAAGGTGCTGCTTGGAACTCAGTTCAGATTGCTGAAACTCTTCATGAACGTGGCTTGGTTCGTCCAACAGCTGAATTGAAATTTGAATTAAAATAGTCATATCGTTTAGGAGTTCAGATGAACTCCTTCTTTGAAATAGAGAGGTGTTTTCATGTCTTATCAAGATTTAAAAGAGTGTAAAATCATCACAGCCTTTATTACCCCCTTCCATGAGGATGGTTCCATCAATTTTGATGCCATTCCAGCCTTAATTGAGCATTTATTAGCGCATCATACGGATGGAATTCTTCTCGCAGGGACCACTGCTGAGAGTCCAACCTTGACCCATGATGAGGAGTTGGAACTGTTTGCGGCTGTACAAAAGATTGTCAATGGACGTGTGCCTTTGATTGCGGGTGTGGGTACCAATGATACGCGTGACTCTATCGAGTTTGTCAAAGAAGTAGCAGAATTTGGTGGTTTCGCAGCTGGGCTTGCTATTGTTCCTTACTACAACAAACCTTCTCAAGAAGGGATGTATCAGCACTTTAAAGCCATTGCAGATGCTTCTGACCTGCCAATTATTATCTATAACATTCCAGGACGTGTGGTTGTTGAATTAACTCCAGAAACTATGCTTCGTTTGGCTAACCATCCAAATATCATTGGTGTCAAAGAATGTACTAGCTTGGCTAATATGGCTTATTTGATTGAACACAAGCCAGAGGAGTTCTTGATTTATACAGGTGAGGATGGAGATGCTTTCCATGCCATGAACCTTGGTGCTGACGGGGTTATTTCTGTTGCCTCTCATACAAATGGGGATGAAATGCACGAGATGTTTACTGCCATTGCAGAAAGCGATATGAAGAAAGCCGCAGCTATTCAACGTAAATTCATTCCTAAGGTCAATGCCCTCTTCTCTTATCCAAGTCCTGCTCCAGTTAAGGCCGTTCTTAACTATATGGGATTTGAAGCTGGACCAACTCGTCTACCTCTTGTTCCAGCAACAGAAGAAGATGCCAAACGTATTATCAAGGTTGTTGTAGATGGTGACTACGAAGCGACTAAGGCAACTGTAACAGGTGTCTTAAGACCAGATTACTAATAATTACAATAAAATCCATGACCGAAACAACGATCATGGATTTTCCTATTTTCCTAAACAGAATTGGCTAAAGAGTTGGGTGATGAGTTCATCTGGAGCAGCATCCCCAGTGATTTCTCCTAGGATTTCCCAAGTACGAGTTAAATCCACTTGAAGTAAATCAACTGGCATACCTAGTTCAAGACCTTCATTAACAGCTTGTAGGCTTTCAACAGCCTTCTCAATTAGGGAAATGTGACGGGCATTAGACAAGTAGGTAGCATCTTGCTCAACCAAACCAGCATTTTCAAAGAAGAGGTTGTTAATACGTTCTTCAATCTTATCAATATTTTGGTTTTTAAGGACTGAAATACGAATAACGTCTTCAGGTAGTTCCGAAGTTTCAATCGCTTCAGGCAGGTCGGTTTTATTAAGAAGAATAATACGGTTTGTATCTTGGCTAATCTCAAGAAGTTGTCGGTCTTGGGTAGTTAATGACTCGCTAGCGTTTAGCACTAGCAGAACCAAGTCAGCTTCCTTAAGGGCTTTTTTTGAACGCTCAACACCGATTTGTTCAACGATATCATCCGTTTCACGAATACCAGCTGTGTCAATCAATTTTAGAGGAACACCGTTGATGTTGACGTATTCTTCGATAACATCTCGAGTAGTACCAGCAATATCGGTTACGATTGCCTTGTCTTCACGCAAGAGGTTGTTGAGAAGGCTTGATTTCCCAACGTTAGGACGGCCGATGATAGCTGTTGAAATTCCCTCACGGAGGATTTTACCGCGACGGGCTGTCCTAAGGAGATTGGTTAGCAATTGCTCAAACTTCATAGTCTTATCACGGACAACGGCAGTAGTGGCTTCCTCAACATCGTCATACTCAGGATAATCAATATTAACCTCGACTTGGGCAAGAGTATTGAGGATTTCTTGACGGGTATTATTAATCAGCTCAGAAAGGGAACCGTCTAATTGTTTAACTGCAATGTTCATAGCCTTGTCTGTCTTAGCACGGATGATGTCCATAACGGCCTCAGCCTGCGTCAAATCTACGCGACCGTTTAGGAAGGCACGTTTAGTAAATTCACCAGGTTCAGCCAATCGAGCTCCTTCACGAATCGCTAGTTGTAATATTTCATTAGTGACTGCAATCCCACCGTGAGTGTTAATCTCGATAATATCTTCACGAGTGAAGGTCTTTGGAGATTTCATAGCCCCAACCATAACCTCGTCCATGACTTTTCCTGTCTGAGGGTCAACGATGTGACCGTAGTTGAGAGTGTGGCTGGCAACCTTGTTAAAGTCTTTTCCTTTAAAAATCTTTTGCGCAATAGCAAAACTTTCTGTTCCGCTCAGGCGGACAATACCAATAGCCCCTTCACCTAGTGGAGTAGAGATAGCAGCGATGGTATCAAATTCACGTGTAATCATAATATTTCCTTTAATTAATAGCTCTTTTCTTGGAAATTTTCCCAAGTCTCTTTTCAAATTGTAACAAATTTAGGCTATTTCTTCAATGGATGCTACTTGGAGATTGAAAAAGCCTAAGCAATTCTGCTTAAGCTAGATTATTTGGTGCGCATTTCACCTTGAGGGAAGTAAGTTCCTTCTGGCATGTCGTTGATGATGACATGGACAGCAGATTGAGGTGCTCCAGTGTTACGGATAACAGCTTCCGTCACTTCCTTAGCAAGAGCTTTCTTTTGCTCGAGCGTGCGTCCTTCAAATAAATCGATGCGTACAAATGGCATAATAGCTTCCTCCACTAGTTTTGGATTTCTTCTATTTTACCACATTTTGCCGTTTAAAGCTTAAGAAAATTATGATATACTAGAATGTAGCAAAAATTTAGAAATGGACGTGAAGCAAGAAACATGGCACAGTTGTATTATCGTTATGGGACCATGAACTCTGGTAAAACGATTGAGATTCTCAAGGTGGCCTATAACTATGAGGAGCAAGGAAAAGGTGTTGTGATTATGACCTCGGCTCTGGATACGCGTGACGGTGTTGGCTATGTGTCGAGTCGTATTGGCATGAAACGCCCTGCCATTGCGATTGAGGAAACAACTGATATCTTCGGCTATATCCGAGACCTATCAGAAAAACCTTACTGTGTGTTGGTTGATGAAGCCCAGTTTCTTAAACGTCATCATGTTTATGATCTAGCTCGTGTTGTTGATGAGTTAGATATACCCGTCATGGCTTTTGGTTTGAAAAATGATTTTCGCAATGAACTGTTCGAAGGTTCCAAGTATCTCTTGCTTTTAGCAGATAAGATTGATGAAATCAAGACCATTTGTCAGTATTGCAAGAAAAAGGCGACCATGGTGTTGCGTACTCAGGATGGACTGCCCGTTTACGATGGAGAACAGATCCAGATTGGTGGTAATGAAACCTATATCTCAGTTTGTCGTAAACATTATTTTGCGCCTGAAATCAATAAGGAGAATGAAGAAAAATGAACATCTATGATCAACTACAAGCTGTAGAAGACCGTTATGAAGAATTAGGAGAATTGCTAAGTGACCCGGATGTCGTTTCAGACACCAAACGTTTTATGGAGCTTTCAAAAGAAGAGGCTTCAACTCGTGACACAGTAACAGCCTACCGTGAGTACAAACAAGTACTTCAAAACATCGTTGATGCCGAAGAGATGATTAAGGAATCAGGCGGAGATGCAGATTTGGAAGAAATGGCTAAGCAAGAGCTGAAAGATGCCAAGGCTGAAAAAGAAGAATACGAAGAAAAACTAAAAATCTTGCTCCTTCCAAAGGATCCAAACGATGATAAGAACATCATCCTTGAAATCCGTGGCGCCGCTGGTGGAGACGAAGCAGCACTTTTCGCTGGAGATTTGCTAACCATGTACCAAAAGTATGCTGAAGCCCAAGGCTGGCGCTTTGAAGTTATGGAAGCTTCTATGAATGGTGTCGGTGGTTTCAAAGAAGTCGTTGCCATGGTTTCAGGTCAATCTGTTTACTCTAAACTCAAGTACGAATCTGGTGCCCACCGTGTGCAACGTGTCCCTGTGACAGAAAGCCAAGGCCGTGTTCATACTTCAACAGCAACAGTTCTTGTCATGCCTGAAGTCGAAGAAGTAGAATACGATATTGATCCAAAAGACCTTCGTGTCGATATCTATCACGCCTCTGGTGCTGGTGGACAGAACGTCAATAAGGTTGCGACTGCTGTTCGTATCGTTCACTTGCCAACCAATATCAAGGTTGAGATGCAGGAAGAACGTACCCAGCAGAAGAACCGTGAGAAGGCCATGAAAATCATTCGTGCGCGTGTTGCTGACCACTTTGCTCAGATTGCACAAGATGAACAAGACGCTGAGCGTAAGTCAACAATCGGTACTGGTGACCGTTCAGAACGAATTCGTACTTATAACTTCCCACAAAACCGTGTTACAGACCACCGTATTGGATTGACCCTTCAAAAACTAGATACCATTTTGTCTGGTAAATTGGATGAAGTCGTGGATGCCTTGGTGCTCTATGATCAAACACAAAAATTAGAAGAATTAAACAAATAATGAAATTAGCTCAATTATTTTCAGATTTTGAAGAAGAGTTGATAAGACAAGGAGAGGAAGCTGAAAGCCTCTCTTTTGTCTATCGTAGCCTGAAAAATCTTTCTTTTACAGATTTTGTCTTTGCCCTCCAGCAAGAGGTAAACAAGGAAGAAAAACAATTTGTAAAAGGAATTTTCCAACAGTTAGCAGCTCATAAACCAGCCCAGTACATCATTGGACAGACAGATTTTTATGGAATGCAGTTAACAGTTGATGAGCGAGTATTGATCCCTCGTCCAGAAACAGAGGAGTTGGTGGGGCTTATTCTGGCTGAAAATCCTGAGACGAATCTTTCAGTTCTGGATATTGGAACAGGTAGTGGAGCTATTGCTCTCGCTCTAGCAAAAAACAGACCAGATTGGTCAGTGACAGCAGCAGATATTTCCCAAGATGCTTTAGATTTAGCTAACGAAAATGCTAAAAATCAAAATCTTCAAATATTTTTAAAAAAATCTGACTGTTTTACAGAAATTTCTGAAAAATATGATATAATTGTTTCCAATCCACCCTATATCTCTCGTGAAGATGAGTCAGAGGTCGGTTTGAATGTTTTGCATTCGGAACCTCATCTAGCTCTCTTTGCAGACGAGGATGGCCTAGCTATTTACTGTAGAATTGCGGAAGATGCAAAAGACTATCTCAAAGATGGTGGTAAGATTTACCTTGAAATTGGATACAAGCAAGGTCAAAGTGTTCCTGAACTTTTTAGGAAACATCTTCCTGAAAAACGAGTACGAACGCTCAAGGACCAGTTTGGTCAAGATAGGATGGTTGTAATTGATGATGGACAGGATTAGACAAGAGTTGGAAAATGGTGGAGCGGTCGTTCTACCTACTGAGACGGTTTACGGTCTCTTTGCCAAGGCTCTAGACGAAAAAGCAGTTGACCATGTTTACCAGCTCAAACGTCGTCCAAGAGACAAGGCGCTTAACCTCAATATCGCCTCTCTAGAGGACATCTTTCACTTTTCTAAGAATCAGCCAACTTATCTTCAAAAACTTGTAGAGACCTTTTTACCAGGTCCCTTGACCATTATCCTTGAAGCCAATGACCGAGTTCCCTATTGGGTCAATTCTGGTCTTGCAACTGTTGGATTTCGGATGCCTAGTCATCCCATTACCCTTGATTTGATTCGAGAGACAGGTCCCTTGATTGGGCCGTCTGCTAATATCTCAGGTCATGCAAGTGGAGTGACCTTTGCTCAAATTCTAGAGGATTTTGACCAAGAGGTTTTGGGGCTAGAAGACGATCCTTTTCTAACTGGACAGGATTCAACTATTTTGGATTTGTCTGGAGACAAGGTGAAAATCTTACGCCAAGGGGCGATTAAGCGAGAAGATATCCTTGCTCGGTTGCCAGAGATTGCTTTTGAGGAGGCATGAGATGCTAAGAAATTTAAGAGAAACTGATGTGAAAGCTATATGTAACATTAACCAAGAAGCTTTGGGCTATTCTTTTAGTCTAGAGGAGACAGCTAGTCAACTAACTAGATTATCTCAAGATGAACATCATTTCCTACTTGGTTATGAGGATGAAGACAGTCATGTCTTACTTGGCTATGTCCACGCTGAGGTTTACGAATCCCTCTATTCCAAAGCAGGATTTAATATCTTAGCCTTAGCAGTTTCACCTCAAGCACAAGGTCAAGGTATTGGTAAAAGCTTATTGCAAGGGTTGGAGCAAGAAGCAAAAAGACGCGGCTATGGGTTTATCCGCTTAAACTCTGCCGATCATCGTCTGGGTGCTCATGCATTTTATGAAAAAGTTGGTTATACTTGTGATAAAGTGCAGAAACGGTTTATTCGCATCTTTTAGTTTATTTTCTTAGACTAAAGGACCTGTCATACAATAAAGGAGAAGACCTATGATTTTTGACAAAGATGATTTTAAAGCATACGATGCTGAACTCTGGAATGCTATTGCCAAAGAAGAGGAACGCCAACAAAACAATATTGAATTGATTGCTTCGGAAAACGTAGTTTCCAAGGCTGTCATGGCAGCTCAAGGGTCTATCTTGACGAATAAATACGCCGAAGGCTACCCAGGACGCCGTTATTATGGTGGAACAGATGTAGTAGACGTAGTAGAAAGTCTAGCCATTGAACGTGCAAAAGAAATTTTCGGTGCTAAATTCGCCAATGTCCAACCTCACTCAGGAAGCCAAGCCAACTGTGCTGCTTACATGGCCTTGATTGAGCCTGGCGATACGGTTATGGGAATGGATTTGGCTGCAGGTGGTCACTTGACTCATGGGGCTCCTGTTAGCTTCTCAGGTCAAACCTACAACTTTGTTTCTTATAGTGTTGATCCTGAAACGGAACTCTTAGACTTTGATGCTATCTTGAAACAAGCCCAAGAAGTCAAACCAAAACTGATTGTAGCAGGTGCTTCAGCCTATTCTCAAATTATCGACTTTTCAAAATTCCGTGAAATTGCGGATGCTGTGGGTGCGAAGCTCATGGTAGACATGGCCCATATCGCTGGTTTGGTTGCTGCTGGTCTTCACCCAAGTCCAGTACCATACGCTCATATCACCACAACAACGACCCACAAAACCCTTCGTGGACCTCGTGGTGGTTTGATTTTAACTAATGATGAAGAACTTGCTAAGAAAATCAATTCAGCTATTTTCCCAGGTATTCAGGGTGGTCCTTTGGAGCATGTTGTTGCTGCTAAGGCAGTTTCCTTCAAAGAAGTTTTGGATCCAGACTTCAAGGAATATGCTGCCAATGTTATCAAGAACAGCAAGACTATGGCAGATGTCTTCTTGCAAGACCCTGATTTCCGTATCATTTCTGGAGGAACTGAAAACCACCTCTTCCTAGTGGATGTGACTAAGGTTGTAGAAAACGGAAAAGTTGCTCAAAACTTGCTGGATGAAGTCAATATTACCCTAAATAAAAACTCAATTCCTTACGAAACCTTGTCACCATTCAAGACAAGTGGTATTCGTATCGGAGCAGCAGCCATTACTGCTCGTGGATTTGGTGAAGAAGAAAGTCGCAAAGTGGCTAAGCTCATCATTAAAACCCTCAAGAATGCAGAAAATGAAGCTGTCTTAGAAGAAGTGAGAAGTGCAGTTAAAGAATTAACAGATGCCTTCCCATTATACGAGGACTAATACTTTTATGGACATTTATATTAAGAAAGCTATTATCCATCAGTTCAGTCCGGATGATACCGAGCTGTTCCTAGCGGATAAGTTTCTCAATATCACTCCAAAAATCGAAGAATACTTGCGTAAAAAAATTGAACGTGTGTATTCAGATGAAGCTAAGACTGGGATTTTCGAAGAAGAAAATCCCTTCTTCAATCACATCACAGACGATTTGTTGGAGACATCAGTAACACTGGCTAATCTCTGGAAAGAGGAGTTCAGCATTTCAGAAAATCTCAAGACCAATGACTTGATTTTTGTGCAATTTTCTAAAGAAGGTGTAGAACATTTCGCTTTCTTGCGAATTGCTCTGCGGGAGACCTTGACCCACCTCGGAGGAGAAGTTGATAATCCAATCAAGCTGACTCAGAATAACCTGCCTGGATTTGGAACGGGTGCTGATGAGGCCTTGGTGGTCAATCTTCAGAGTCGCAAGTACCATCTGATTGAAAAACGAATCAAGTACAACGGGACTTTTTTGAACTATTTTTCAGATAATCTTCTTGCTGTTGCTCCTAAGATTTCACCCAAGAAATCTATCAAAGAACTGGAAAAAACGGCCCAGAGAATTGCTGAATCTTTTAACACAGATGATTTTCAATTTCAATCTAAGGTCAAATCAGCGATTTTCAACAACCTAGAAGAAAGCAATGAATTGTCACCTGAGAAATTGGCTAATGACCTTTTTGATAACAATCTGACGGCTCGTTTGAGCTTTATTGACCAAGTTAAAGAAGCTGTACCAGAGCCTGTTCAATTTGATGAAATTGATGCCAGTCGCCAATTAAAGAAATTTGAAAACCAAAAACTTTCCTTGTCAAATGGAATTGAACTCATCGTTCCCAATAACGTCTATCAAGACGCCGAGTCTGTTGAGTTTATCCAAAACGACAATGGAACTTACTCTATCTTAATCAAAAATATCGAGGATATTCAAAGTAAATAATGTTTAAACGAATTCGAAGAGTGCTTGTACTAGCAGTCTTCCTTTTTGCTGGCTATAAAGCTTACCGCGTTCACCAAGATGTCAAGCAGGTCATGACCTATCAACCCATGGTTCGCGAAATCTTGAGTGAAAAAGACACCCCAGCAAACGAAGAGCTTGTGCTCGCTATGATTTATACCGAAACAAAAGGAAAAGAAGGCGATGTCATGCAGTCCAGTGAGTCTGCAAGTGGTTCAACCAATACCATCAATGATAATGCGTCTAGCATTCGGCAAGGTGTGCAAACTTTGACCGACAATCTCTATCTAGCCCAGAAGAAGGACGTTGATGTCTGGACGGCTGTGCAAGCCTATAATTTTGGACCTGCCTATATCGATTTTATTGCCCAAAATGGCAAAGAAAATACTCTAGCACTAGCCAAACAGTACTCCCGTGATACAGTTGCTCCCTTGCTGGGTAATGCCACTGGAAAAACTTATAGTTATATTCACCCCATTTCTATTTTTCATGGTGCTGAACTTTACGTAAATGGGGGGAACTATTACTATTCTAGACAGGTACAACTCAACCTTTACATCATCAAATGTTTCACTCTCTTTTCAACATCTGGCTAGTCCAGGTGTTTTTGTTATAAGTTTTCTTTAAGATAGATATATTACTCTAGAAAGGTAAAGGAGGGAATTCCCTATGAGAAAGAAACTCTTTCTGACCAGTGCTGCGGTTTTGTGGGCAGTAACAGCTATGAATAGCGTCCATGCAGCAACAGATGTTCAAAAAGTTATCGATGAAACCTACGTCCAACCCGAATATGTCCTAGGTTCTTCATTGTCTGAAGACCAAAAAAATCAAACCCTTAAAAAACTAGGCTACAATGCCTCAACAGACACCAAAGAACTCAAGACCATGACACCTGATGTCTATTCTAAGATTATGAATGTGGCTAATGACTCTAGTTTACAGTTGTATTCATCAGCCAAGATTCAAAAACTAGGTGACAAGTCGCCACTTGAGGTCAAGATTGAAACACCAGAAAACATCACTAAGGTGACTCAGGATATGTACCGAAATGCAGCCGTAACTTTGGGTGTGGAACACGCCAAAATCACTGTAGCAGCACCTATTCCAGTTACAGGTGAGAGTGCCTTAGCCGGGATTTACTATTCACTAGAAGCTAATGGAGCTAAGGTGCCACAAGCCAACAAAGAGTTGGCTCAAGAAGAGTTGAAGGCTTTGTCCGATATCAATGCTGAAAACAAGGACAAGTCAGGCTATGATGCTAATAAATTAAATGTTGCCCTAGCCGATATCAAGTCAGGAATCGCCAAAGCTAAAGAAAGCAAGGGAAATCTGACGGAGGAAGATGTCCGTAAAATCGTTGAAGATACCTTAAAAAATTACAAACTTGATCAGGTTATAACAGGAAACCAGATCAATATCATCATCAATTTTGCTTTGAATCTCTCAAAGAGTGATATCCTCAGCAATACAGACTTCACTAAAACCTTGAATGACCTGAAACAAAGTATTGTTTCACAAGCTGGCGACAGTTTTAAAAATATCAACCTTAACTTTGATGCTGATAAGGCGCTAGAGGACGGTGGTAACTTCTTAAGCTCCCTCTGGCAAGCCATTGTCAACTTCTTCAAGAGTTTTGGTTCTTAAGAAATTTCATGGTATAATAGATGGTAACCGTAACGTTGCCGTCTTTTTTGTCGGCCAATAGAAAGATGAAGAGAATGTTAAAGAAAAATGATATTGTAGAAGTTGAAATTGTGGACTTGACCCATGAAGGTGCAGGAGTTGCCAAGGTGGATGGTTTGGTATTTTTTGTTGAGAATGCTTTACCGAGTGAAAAAATCCTCATGCGTGTCCTCAAGGTTAATAAAAATATTGGTTTTGGGAAGGTTGAAGAATACCTTGTCCAGTCGCCACACCGTAATCAAGATCTAGATTTGGCTTACCTGCGTTCAGGAATCGCGGATTTAGGTCATCTTGCCTATCCAGAACAGCTTAAGTTTAAAACCAAGCAAGTTAAGGACAGTCTCTACAAGATTGCAGGAATTGCTGATGTAGAGGTTGCTGAAACGCTTGGTATGGAAAATCCAATCAAGTATCGCAATAAGGCGCAGGTGCCAGTTCGTCGAGTGAATGGTGTCTTGGAAACAGGATTTTTCCGTAAGAATTCCCATGACCTCATGCCTCTAGAAGATTTCTTTATCCAGGATCCTGTGATTGATGAGGTAGTAGTAGGACTACGTGACTTGCTCCGTCGTTATGACCTGAAACCTTATGATGAAAAGGAACAATCTGGCTTGATTCGAAATCTTGTGGTGCGTCGTGGACACTATTCTGGACAAATAATGGTAATTTTGGTAACAACTCGTCCCAAAGTTTTTCGTGTTGACCAATTGATTGAACAACTGATTAAGCAGTTCCCAGAGATTGTCTCTGTTATGCAAAGTATCAATGACCAGAACACTAATGCTATTTTTGGTAAGGAATGGCGTACGCTTTATGGACAAGACTTTATCACTGACCAGATGTTGGGAAATGACTACCAAATCGCTGGACCCGCTTTTTACCAAGTCAATACTGAAATGGCGGAGAAGCTCTATCAAACAGCCATTGAGTTTGCAGCATTAAAATCAGATGATGTGGTTATTGATGCCTACTCTGGTATCGGGACGATTGGCCTCTCTGTTGCGAAACACGTCAAAGAAGTCTATGGTGTTGAAGTGATTCCAGAAGCGGTTGAGAATAGCAAGAAGAATGCCCAACTGAACAATATTTTAAACGCCCACTATGTCTGTGACACAGCTGAAAATGCCATGAAGAATTGGCTTAAGGAAGGAATTCAACCAACCGTTATCTTGGTTGATCCTCCACGCAAGGGATTAACCGAAAGCTTTATCAAAGTAAGCGCCCAAACAGGAGCAGACCGTATTGCCTATATCTCCTGCAATGTCGCAACCATGGTGCGTGATATCAAACTCTACCAAGAATTGGGATACGATTTGAAGAAAGTCCAGCCGGTGGATCTTTTTCCACAAACGCACCACGTGGAGTGTGTAGTGTTGCTACAACGAAAAAAAGGGTGAAAATCCTTGATTTTAAGCTATTTTACAAGCATTTTGTCTTTGTAGATAAAGGCAATTTTGACGTCAGAAAAGTCCTAAAAAGGCACATAGATGTATATGTATTTGTAGATGTCGTTTGCGCATCGGAAAAATGAATACAACAATAAATATTTATCTAAAGAGAGAACAATTGTATATTGTTCTCCTTTTTTTATTTTGAGGAGGAAAAATGACAAAAGAATTACAATCATCACGCTATATTGTCATTTCATTTTTAGTACGTGAAATGGGAATAGATATTGTTGAGGCCATATCTCTTATGGCTGAATTAGAAAAAAGTGGCTTGGTTCGATTGAAATCAAGTGGAGATTTAATACTCAAAGAACTTGGAGGAGCGCTATGAAACGAATTACCGCAAATCAATACCAAACTTCAGAACGGTATTATAAATTACCTAAAATTCTTTTTGAGGATGAGAAATATATGGATATGAAACTAGAAGTAAAGGTGGCTTATTCTATTTTAAAAGATCGTTTAGAATTATCTCTCAGTCGTGGTTGGATAGATGAAGAAGGAGCAGTCTATTTAGTATTTTCTAATTCTAAACTGATGAGGCTGTTAGGTTGTTCGAAGTCAAAATTACTGTCTATCAAAAAAATTCTTAAAGAATATGACTTAATTGATGAAGTTCAACAGTCTTCAAGTGAGAAAGGGAGACTTGCTAATAAGATTTATTTAGGAGAATTGTCTTCTACCCCAGTAGGTAATTCAAACAGGCCTAGTGTTAAAAAAAGACTAGGGCAGGTTGAAAATGAAACGCCCCCCGTCTCTTATTCAGCCCCTAGTGAGACTGAAGTTAGTGAGACTAAATATAGTGAGACTGAATCTTTATTTATTGAGGATGAGGAAGAAAGGAATTCTCAACCTATTTTGAGAAGAAAAGTAGAAAAGGTCACAAAATATGATCGAGATTACATTTGGGGATTGGTACAGGATCAATTTAGACGAGAAGGTTTTTCTGAAACAGCCAGTGAAATTGCTATGACTGATTTTGAGAGAATCTATCAGTATGCTCTTGACAATGTTCGCTTTGTTAGACGAGCGGAAGTTTTGGCTGAATTTGTGTTTAACGGCTTGTATTCTGTTTGGAATAACCGTGTTAGAAAAGGAGGTGGTTAAAATGTCGCCAATCGAGTGGATATTAGTTATGCTCATTGTCATTTCAAGTGGTGTGACACTTTGGACATTGATAGTTGATCAGAAAGGGGTGATAAAGAAATGAAATTTATTGATTTATTTTCAGGTATCGGTGGTTTTCGACTAGGAATGGAAAGTGTCGGACACGAGTGTATTGGATTTTGTGAGATTGATAAATTTGCTAGAGAATCTTATAAGTCCATTTTTCAAACAGAAGGAGAAATAGAATTTCATGACATACGAGATGTTTCAGATGACGAATTTAAAAAACTTAGAGGGAAAGTCGATGTCATCTGTGGGGGATTCCCTTGTCAAGCATTTTCAATCGCAGGAAGACGATTGGGATTTGAAGATACTAGAGGAACTTTGTTCTTTGAAATTGCTCGGGCGGCCAAACAAATCCAACCACGTTTTCTTTTTCTTGAAAATGTTAAAGGCCTACTCAATCACGATAAGGGACGGACGTTCACCACAATCCTTACCACACTTGATGAGTTGGGGTTTGATGTTGAGTGGCAGGTGCTTAACAGTAAGGATTTTGGCGTTCCCCAAAACAGAGAGAGGGTGTTTATTATCGGACATTCTAGAAAGAAAGGTACCAGACTCCTATTTCCTTTCAGACGAGAAGGTCAAGCAACTAACCCTGAGACTTTGAAAGCACTAGGGAATTTAAATCCATCAAGAAGTGGAATGAGTGGTAAAGTTTATTATTCAGAAGGTCTTGCGCCAACCTTAGTTCGTGGAAAAGGAGAAGGATTTAAGGTTGCTATTCCTTGTATGACACCAGACAGATTAGAAAAGAGACAAAATGGTAGACGTTTCAAGGATAATCAAGAGCCAATGTTTACTTTAAATACTCAGGATCGCCATGGTATTGTCGTTGTTGGAGATTTACCAACTAGCTTTAAGGAAACTGGTCGCGTCTATGGAAGTGAGGGCTTATCTCCAACACTGACTACAATGCAAGGTGGAGATAAAATCCCCAAAATACTAATTCCAGAACCAATCCAATTTCTAAAAGTACGGGAAGCAACGAAAAAAGGATATGCTCAAGCAGAAATTGGGGATTCAATCAATTTAGAAAGACCAAGTTCTCAGTATCGTCGTGGTAGAGTTGGAAAAGGTATAGCGAATACGTTAACAACTAGTGGGCAAATGGGAGTAGTAGTTGCTAGCTATGAAGGAGAAGATAAGCAAGTTTATCATGTAGCCGGTGTCTTAATAGATGGACAATTTTACCGTTTGAGAATACGACGAATCACTCCTAAAGAGTGTTTTCGCCTGCAGGGTTTTCCTGATTGGGCTTTTGAAGCCGCTAGAAAAGTCTCTAGTAATAGTCAGCTCTATAAACAAGCTGGTAATAGTGTAACCGTTCCTGTGATTGCCGCAATCGCAAAGAAATTAAAAGAAATAGAGGAAAAAGATGAAAGCATTAAATAAAGAATCAATACTAGATTGTGATGAATTAGAAACAGAATTACATGATGCAGAAATCAGACAGCTGGATGAACAAATATTTTTGATGCCCAATTATCCATGTGAGTTTGAGGTAACATTTTTAGATGATTACCATAAAAAACATAATTACCCACTATTTTATGAATCCTATCTTCAAAACGTTATGGAATTCCTTGAAAGTCAGGATATAAAGAACGGAGCGGATGCCTTTGTAGATGATAATCAGAATCTTGTTTTTGTTTTATATGGGCAAGGCTATCGAGCCGAGGGAAAAGAGGGAATACTTACAACCCAAGTAACTGTAAAAGCTTTTGATGAAGACAAGGAACCGATTAACTTCGCAAATTTATTAGATTCCTTAATCGTTTCAGAATATCAAATGGAACCGAATCTTTGGGAGGTCTCCCATGATTGATTTCTATCTAAGTAAAAATAACCAAAGAAATCAACTTCTTTTGGATTTCTTTCAAAACTACGGAATAGAGGTATCTTGTCATTCAGTTTCTGAAATGACAAAGGACAAATTAATTGAGATGATGAGCTATTCTTCAGATTGTTTCGAGTTTTTATCTCCAAATTTATTACGTTTTAAGAATCGAGATAACCTAAAATTAACAGATTTCATCGAAATGATATTAAAAAATCCTGAACTAAGCATCAGACTACCTCTTGCGGTTTCCAATAAACGGGTTTATCCAAATCTGAATTTGGAAGAGGCTAGAGCTTTATTGCCAAGAGATACGAAACAATTGATTTACATGGCACAAACACATTATTTATCTAACTAAAGGAGAAGCAATATGGCTGAACGATTTTGGGAGAACTTGTCCATTATTTTGGCTGAAAGAAATATTAGCTGGATTGAGTTAACCAGAAAAATGTTTGCGGGAGAGTTTCACTATCCAAGTGAATTGAACCGTTTGTATCAAAAGATACGCCACTACAAGATGGAACAACGAATGCCTCAAAGTCCATGGGTAGAAAGGATTGTGCAGGTATTAGATTTAGATTATGAAGATTTATTTCGGAGGTAACTATGAAAAGAATAATTCCAGTTTATATATTCCAACAAGTAAATGTCCTATTGGTATCTCTATACTTACTGAAATTTCTTTGTATCGGTGAGTTAACTATACTAGAGATTCTCTATGGTGCGTCACTCATTTCTTTTTTATGGATGTATGGCCAACGCAAACAAGCTCATAAGGTCAATATGAAATCTAGGATGAAATGGCTTGGTATTGGATTCGTTAGTCTACTGATTATAAGTCTATGTTTTAGCTTAATCCATGCGCAAGGAAGCACGAATCAAGCAAACTTAATTGGCCTTCAACATCAAGTTCCTTGGTTTTCATTTTTATTGTTCTTAACCAATGCGAGTATGGTTGAAGAATTTCTGTATCGAGAAATTTTATGGAACTTGGTTAGAAAATTAGATATTCGAGTTGCTTTGACAAGTGTTTTATTTGCCTTAGCTCATCATCCAGGAACCATTCTAGCTTGGTGTTTGTATGTTTCACTTGGGATGTTTTTAGGGCTTGTACGCTATAAATCTGACTTATGGGGCAGTATGGGGCTACATTTAGTGTGGAACCTACTAGTTTATAGTTTGGTGCTTTTTTAAAATAGGTGTTCTGATTTATCTCATAAATCAGTAGTTTTTATAGGATTATTTTTAATTCGGAAACAAAAATGTATTAACAGTATAAAATAAAGAAACTAGGAACATTTTTTCTATTTTTTTAGAAATAAAATGTTGTATAGAAATTCCGAAAGAAATAATAAAATAAAAATATAAATTAATAAAACATGTATATATTAGCATATCGACGTCGATAAATGTTCTTAAAAGGCATAAAATACAAATATAAAGAATAAAAAATTGTTATATCTTTATAATTGTTGTTCTGTTATGAAATGAAAGAAATTGGAAACTAGTTTCTAAATCATGAAAAATATTGAAAAAAAAAAAAATAAGTGTTAGAATAAAGAATGTAAACGTTTACTTTAACAAAGGAGCTCATATGTTACTACAAAAAGAACTAATTCCAATGATAGAAGCTAACTTACCAAATATGGCATATGCTGAAAAAGACATTGCTAAATTCTTCTTAAAACAGCAACCTCTTAATAATTATTCATGTGAGGCATTGTGCGAAAGCCTTAATGTATCCAAAGCAACATTGACTCGATTTGCGAAAAAATGTGGTTTTAAAGGTTTTAGACAATTCATTTTCAAATACCAAGAGATGATTCGTGAGAAAGAAAAGTTAGCATTGTATACAGAGGCTACAGAAAAAGTTTTATCTGACTATGAAGAAATGTTGAGAAAAACTTACACGGTTCTTGATGAAGTTCAACTTGAGCGTATTGCTGAGATGATAGAAACTGCTGAGCGTGTATATCTTTATGGTGAAGGAAGTTCTGTTCTTGCTTTACAAGAAATGAAGATGAGATTTATGCGTCTCGGAGTCATTGGTGAAGTATTATCAGACGAGGATATGATTTTGTGGAATAGCTTATTACTTAATGAAAATTGCCTCGTCATTGGAGCATCTATTTCAGGTCAAACTGATATTGTACTAGAAGGTCTTCAAAAAGCTGCGGATAAAGGCGCTAAAACAGTTTTAATGACTACAAGAAATTTTGACGAAGAAGATTGTTTCTTTGATGAATTATTGTTATTAGCTTCGATCAATCATCTCTCGTATGGCAATCGCATATCACCTCAGTTTCCAATACTTTTAATTACAGACTGCTTATTCTCTCATTATCTGGAAAGTCCAGAGAGACAATATTATTACAATCAAACTATTATCCATAAGGAGGAATAATAAAATGAGCCAAATTTGGACTAAAGAAAAATTTATAAGTCAAGTCCATGGTGGAGTCATTGTTTCTTGTCAAGCTTTACCCGGTGAACCCCTTTATAATGAAGAATTTAGCTTGATGCCTTTTATGGCTAAAGCAGCTTTAGAGGCAGGAGCAGTGGGCATTCGCGCAAATTCTGTGCGTGATATTAAAGCAATTCAGAAAGTAGTAGATTTACCAATAATTGGAATTATCAAAAGAGATTATCCACCTCAAGAACCATATATTACTGCTACGATGAAAGAAGTAGATGAACTTGTAGAATGCGGAACAACAGTCATTGCATTTGATGCAACTTTAAGACCAAGATATGATGGCTTAGTTGTCAGTGAATTTATCAAAAAAATAAAAGAAAAATATCCTAATCAATTGTTGATGGCGGATGTAAGTAATTTTGATGAAGGTCTCTATGCATTTAAATCAGGCGTTGATTTTGTTGGTACAACATTATCAGGGTACACAAGTACAAGTGTACAATCAGATGAGCCTGATTTTGAACTAATGAAAAAATTGGCTGATTTTAATATTCCGGTAATTGCCGAAGGAAAAATTCATTATCCAGAACAATTAAAAAAAGCTTATAGTTTAGGTGTTACCAGTGTTGTCATTGGTGGAGCGATTACACGTCCAAAAGAAATTGCTCAGCGATTTATTAATGTCATCAAATAAAAAACAATATAAAGGAGAAATCTGATGAAAGATTTAACTAAATACAAAGGCGTTATTCCTGCATTTTATGCTTGCTATGATGAAAATGGTGAAATTAGCCAAGAACGTGTAAAATCTCTGGTGCAATATTTCATTGACAAAGGTGTAAAAGGTATCTATGTAAATGGTTCTTCAGGTGAATGTATTTACCAAAGTGTAGAAGATCGTAAACAAATTATTGAAGCTGTTATGGAAGTTGCCAAAGGTAAATTAACAGTTATCAACCATGTTGCATGTAATAACACGAAAGATAGTATTGAATTGGCAAAACATTCAGAAAGTGTTGGAGTCGATGCTATTGCTGCTATCCCACCTATTTACTTCAAATTGCCAGAATATTCAATCGCAGCATATTGGAATGCAATGAGTGAAGCTGCGCCAAATACAGATTTTATCATTTATAATATTCCACAATTGGCAGGGGTTGCATTGACTGGTAGTTTGTATGCAACAATGCGTCAAAATCCTCGTGTGATTGGAGTTAAAAATTCTTCTATGCCTGTACAAGATATTCAAATGTTTGTAGCTGCAGGTGGAGAAGATTACATTGTATTCAATGGTCCAGATGAACAATATCTTGGTGGTCGCTTGATGGGAGCAGAAGCTGGTATTGGTGGTACTTATGGCGTTATGCCAGATTTGTTCTTGAAATTGGAAAGTTTGATTCAAGAACGAGATTTAGATACTGCTAAAAAACTTCAATATGCTATCAATGAAGTTATCTATAAGATGGTATCAGGTAAGGCAAATATGTATGCTGTAGCAAAAGAGGTTTTGCGTCTAAATGAAAAACTTGATTTAGGTTCTGTTCGTCAACCCTTAGAAGCATTGGCAGAAGGTGACTTGGAGGTTGCAAAACAAGCAGCAGTACTTATTCAACAAGCACGAAAAGAATTTTTATAATAAATAAAATCAATATGGAGATATGTTATGAGCACAACAGGATTTACAATAATTGACTTAATTATCTTGATTGTTTATTTACTTGCGGTGTTGGTTGCGGGTATCTATTTCTCTAAAAAAGAGATGAAAGGAAAAGAGTTCTTTAAAGGAGATGGTTCGGTTCCTTGGTATGTTACTTCGGTATCCATTTTTGCCACAATGCTCAGTCCGATTTCCTTCTTGGGACTCGCTGGTAACTCTTATGCAGGTAGCTGGATTTTATGGTTTGCTCAATTAGGGATGGTTGTAGCTATTCCACTGACAATTCGTTTTATCTTACCTATCTTTGCACGGATAGACATCGATACGGCATATGATTACTTGGATAAACGTTTTAATTCTAAAGCACTTCGTATTATTTCAGCACTCTTGTTTATTATTTATCAATTGGGACGTATGTCTATCATTATGTACCTCCCATCAGCTGGTTTATCAGTATTGACAGGAATTGACATCAATATTTTGATTATTTTGATGGGTGCAATTGCAATTGTTTATTCTTATACTGGTGGTCTAAAATCCGTATTATGGACAGACTTTATTCAAGGTGTGGTTCTGATTAGTGGTGTCGTTGTAGCTTTATTTGTACTGATGGCTAATATTAAAGGTGGCTTTGGTGCAGTAGCAGAAACATTAGCAAACGGGAAATTCCTTGCTGCAAATGAAAAACTTTTCGATCCTAACTTGCTTTCAAACTCCATCTTCTTAATTGTGATGGGTTCAGGCTTTACAATCTTATCTTCCTATGCTTCATCTCAAGATTTGGTTCAACGTTTTACTACAACACAAAATATTAAGAAACTTAATAAAATGTTGTTCACAAATGGTGTCTTGTCACTTGCTACTGCAACAGTCTTTTACTTGATCGGTACAGGCTTGTACGTATTCTATCAAGTACAAAATGCAGGCAGTGCAGCTAGCAATATCCCTCAAGACCAAATCTTTATGTACTTTATTGCATACCAGTTACCAGTAGGTGTCACAGGTTTGATCTTGGCAGCGATTTATGCAGCGGCTCAATCAACTATTTCAACAGGTTTGAACTCTGTTGCAACTTCATGGACATTGGATATTCAAGATGTCATTTCTAAAAATATGTCAGACGATCGTCGTACGAAAATTGCACAATTCGTATCTCTAGCAGTAGGTTTATTCTCAATTGTTGTTTCCATTATCATGGCTCATTCAGATATTAAATCTGCATACGAATGGTTCAATAGTTTCATGGGACTTGTACTTGGTCTACTTGGTGGTGTATTCATTCTTGGTTTTGTTTCTAAAAAAGCAAATAAACAAGGTGCTTATGCAGCGCTGATTGTATCAACCATCGTTATGGTATTTATTAAATACTTCCTTCCTCCAACAGCTGTTAGCTACTGGGCATATTCATTGATTTCAATTTCTGTATCAGTAGTTTCAGGTTATATTGTATCTGTTCTTACTGAAAATAAAGTATCTGCACCTAAATATACAACGATTCATGATATTTCAGAAATTAAAGCGGATTCAAGTTGGGAAGTTCGTCACTAGTCACTAATAGAAAAGAGAAAATAATATGATTATTTCTGAACAATCTGATTTTAGACGATATGCTTCTGTCAATAAACATTTTTCAAAAGTCTGTGATTTTTTAGAAAATACTAATTTGACAGATTTAGTTGATGGAAAAATTGATATTGACGGGGAAAATGTTTTTGCAAATTGTATGACTTATCTAGCTGATGGAGTTCCAGGAGATATTTTTGAAACTCATAAGAAATATTTAGATATTCATATTGTTGTTGAAAATACAGAAAAAATGGCAGTAACTTCCCCAGTTCGTGCTCAGTCACGTGTACCTTTTAGCGAAGAGAAGGATATTGCTTTTTACGATAGCAAAGACTATCAAATTGTTGAATTGCTTCCAGGGAATATGTTGGTGACTTTTGAAGAAGATCTTCACCAACCAAAGATTCATTGCAATGATGAAACTGTTAAAAAGCTTGTTATCAAAGTTTTAAATGAGGAAAAATAAAATGAAAAAAAATATTAAACAATATGTAACCTTAGGTACTGTAGTGGTATTATCAGCATTTGTTGCTAACTCAGTTGCAGCTCAGGAGACTGAAACTTCTGAAGTATCAACACCAGAGTTGGTGCAACCTGTTTCACCAACGACTTCGATTTCGGAAGTACAACATAAATCGGGTAACTCTTCGGAAGTTACTGTACAACCTCGAACAGTTGAAACTACTGTTAAGGATCAATCTTCCACAGCGGATGCGATTTCGGGAGTACAACCTAAATCGGATAATTCTTCGGAAGTTACTGTACAACCTCGAACAGTCGAAACTACTGTTAAGGATCCATCTTCTACAGCGGAAGAAACTCCTGTCTTAGAAAAAAATAATGTTACTTTAACAGGGGGCGGAGAAAATGTTACTAATGAGTTAAAGGATAAACTTACTAGCGGTGACTTTACTGTAGTGATTAAGTACAATCAGTCTAGTGAGAAAGGTTTACAAGCTTTGTTTGGAATATCTAATTCTAAACCCGGTCAACAAAATAGTTATGTAGATGTGTTCCTTAGAGACAATGGTGAATTGGGAATGGAAGCGCGTGATACTTCTTCCAATAAAAATCACCTAGTATCCAGACCTGCTTCAGTTTGGGGTAAGTACAAACAAGAGGCTGTGACTAACACTGTTGCAGTAGTAGCAGATTCAGTCAAAAAAACATATTCTTTATATGCTAATGGTACAAAAGTAGTAGAAAAGAAAGTGGATAACTTCCTAAGCATCAAGGATATTAAAGGTATTGATTACTATATGCTTGGGGGAGTGAAACGTGCAGGAAAAACGGCGTTTGGTTTTAGCGGAACACTAGAAAATATCAAATTCTTTAATAGTGCATTGGATGAAGAAACTGTTAAAAAGATGACAACAAACGCTGTTACTGGACATTTAATTTATACGGCTAATGATACAACAGGTTCTAACTATTTCCGTATTCCAGTTCTGTATACTTTTAGCAATGGTCGTGTTTTTTCAAGCATTGACGCTCGTTACGGTGGAACTCATGATTTCTTGAATAAAATTAATATTGCTACAAGTTATAGTGATGATAATGGTAAGACATGGACTAAACCAAAATTAACATTGGCATTCGATGATTTTGCGCCAGTACCATTAGAATGGCCTCGTGATGTTGGTGGACGTGACTTACAAATCAGCGGTGGTGCAACCTATATTGACTCTGTTATTGTTGAAAAAAATAATAAACAAGTACTCATGTTTGCTGATGTTATGCCTGCTGGAGTAAGTTTTAGAGAAGCTACTAGAAAAGATTCAGGTTATAAACAAATTGATGGTAATTATTACCTTAAATTAAAGAAACAAGGTGATACTGATTATAATTATACTATTCGTGAGAATGGTACTGTATACGACGATCGTACCAACAGACCAACTGAATTTTCAGTAGATAAAAATTTCGGTATTAAACAAAATGGTAATTATTTGACGGTAGAGCAATATTCGGTTTCATTTGAAAATAATAAAAAGACTGAATATCGTAATGGGACTAAAGTCCATATGAATATCTTCTACAAAGATGCATTATTCAAAGTAGTGCCAACGAACTATATTGCATATATTTCTAGCAATGATCATGGCGAATCTTGGTCTGCACCAACTTTATTACCTCCTATAATGGGACTTAATCGGAATGCGCCTTATTTGGGTCCTGGACGTGGAATCATTGAAAGCTCAACTGGACGTATTCTTATTCCGTCTTACACTGGTAAAGAGTCTGCATTCATTTATAGTGACGATAACGGAGCGTCTTGGAAAGTTAAAGTTGTGCCACTTCCTTCTAGTTGGTCAGCAGAAGCACAATTTGTAGAATTGAGTCCAGGAGTAATTCAAGCATACATGCGTACAAATAATGGTAAAATTGCATATTTAACAAGTAAAGACGCAGGTACTACTTGGAGTGCGCCGGAATATTTGAATTTTGTTTCAAATCCAAGTTATGGAACACAATTATCAATCATCAATTATAGTCAATTGATTGATGGTAAAAAGGCTGTCATTTTAAGTACTCCAAACTCCACAAATGGTCGTAAACACGGACAAATTTCGATTGGTCTAATTAATGATGATAATACAATTGATTGGCGTTATCATCACGATGTTGATTATAGTAACTATGGATACTCATATTCAACATTGACAGAGTTACCAAATCATGAAATTGGATTGATGTTTGAAAAATTTGATTCATGGTCTCGTAATGAACTTCATATGAAAAATGTTGTACCATATGTAACATTTAAGATTGAAGATTTGAAAAAGAATTAAAGCTGAAATTTAAATATATTGAAAGAGGATAAAAATTATGGTAAATTACGGTATTGTTGGAGCTGGATATTTTGGAGCTGATTTGGCTCGCTCAATGAACAAAATTGAAGATGCAAAAGTGGTTGCGGTATTTGACCCAAATCATGGAGAAGAAGTTGCTCAAGAGTTGGGATCAGATGTTTGTGCAAGTTTAGATGAACTTGTAGCACGTGAAGATATTGATTGTGTGATCGTAGCTTCACCTAGCTACCTTCACCGTGAACCTGTTGTGAAAGCTGCTCAACATGGCAAACACGTATTTTGTGAAAAGCCAATTGCATTGTCTTATGAAGATTGTAAAGCCATGGTTGACGCATGTAAAGAAAATAATGTTATCTTTATGGCTGGTCACATCATGAACTTCTTTAATGGTGTACACCATGCTAAAGAATTGATTACTCAAGGTAAAATCGGTAAAGTTCTTTATTGCCATGCCGCTCGTACAGGTTGGGAAGAACAACAACCAACTGTATCATGGAAGAAACTTCGTTCTCAATCTGGAGGACATTTGTACCACCATATTCATGAATTAGATTGCATTCAGTTCATCATGGGAGGACTTCCTGAAAAAGCGACAATGGTAGGAGGTAATGTATATCATAAAGGTGAAAACTTTGGTGATGAAGATGATATGCTCATTGTAAACCTAGAATACTCTGATGATCGTTATGCTGTTTTGGAATATGGTAATGCTTTCCGTTGGGGTGAACACTACGTCTTGATTCAAGGAACTGAAGGAGCTATCAAACTTGACTTATTCAATACTGGAGGTACTCTTCGTGTTAAAGGTGAAGGAGAATCACACTTCTTAGTACATGAAACTCAAGAGGAAGATGATGACCGTACAGCTATCTATACCGGTCGTGGTATGGATGGAGCAATTGCGTACGGTAAACCAGGAGTACGTTGCCCATTATGGTTACAAACATGTATTGATAAAGAAATGGAATATCTACATGACATCATTAAAGGTGGAGAAATTACAGAAGAATATGAAAAACTTCTCAATGGTGTAGCTGCTTTAGAATCAATCGCTACCGCTGATGCATGTACTTTATCAGTTAAAGAAGATCGAAAAGTAAGTCTTTCAGAAATCACAAATGCTTAACTATTGTCAAACAGAATAGTAAATTCTTGTCATTATATAATTTCTAAAGTTCTGTGATACAACTCATTGAATAAAGAAATAGAGATGGGACTGGGATAATGCCCAGTCCCATTTTTTATCAAAAAGTAATGAGATCAAAAATGTGGGAGTGATGAAATGAAGATTATAGGGATCGATATTGGCGGAACTACAATTAAGGCAGATTTATACGACGATTTTGGTACGAGTTTAAATCAGTTCAAAGAGATAGAAACAATTATTGACTATGATTTGGGAACGAACCAGATATTAAATCAGGTCTGTGATTTAATTGGTGAGTATATTTTAAATTATTCTATTGATGGTGTTGGGATTTCCACTGCTGGAGTTGTTAATGCTAATACAGGAGAAATCATCTATGCAGGCTATACAATACCAGGGTATATCGGAGTAAACTTTACTTCCGAAATAGAAAAACGTTTTGGGTTGTCTACTTTTGTTGAAAATGATGTTAATTGTGCTGCATTAGGTGAATTGTGGAAGGGACAAGCCAAAGATAAGAAAAATGTAGTAATGGTTACTATTGGAACAGGTATAGGAGGCAGTATTATTGTCAATGGACAAATTGTTAACGGATTTAACTATACTGCTGGTGAAGTAGGCTATATTCCTGTAGGTAATTCGGATTGGCAAAGCAAAGCCTCAACAACCGCATTGATTCATTTATATCAAAAGAAGAGCTTGAAAACTAATCAAACTGGACGTACTTTCTTTACTGATTTAAGTTCTGGAGATAAAATCGCTAAAGAAACTTTTGAAATTTTTGTAGAAAATCTAACAAAAGGTTTATTAACTATTTCTTATCTACTTAATCCAGAAATTCTCATATTAGGAGGTGGGATTCTGGCTAAAAAGGATATTTTGTTACCTGAAATTCAAAGTTCTTTAGCTAAAAATGTAATGGATAATAGGTTTTTGCCTAAAAATGTTGTGGCAGCTACATTAGGAAATGAAGCTGGTCGTATAGGAGCTGTAAAAAATTTCTTAGATAGAATTTCTAATAAATAGTGTGAAAGATAAGGAGGTGTCACAATGACTAACTCTGTATTTTCGACAATGCAAGATATTGAGAATGTTGCAACCGATATTATAAAATCATATGATAATGAGATTTATACGTATAAAGCTGTCTCCCAAGAAGAATTGGAAAAACTAGAAAAAAGTTATGATGAAAAAATTCACGAAGAATTAATTTCAATAGAAAGAAATTTAGAAATGAATCAACAGAACCTCATTGATGAGGTTAATAAAACAATTAAGGAAAATGATGCAAAGATTCAGTATATTTCATCAAGTAGGAGAGGAGAATTTGTAGAAAAAATTATTGGTAGGGTGGTAGAAAAATATGGCTATTAGTCAGATGAAAAGAATTTCTCTACTATTTTCTAAGAGTAGTCTTGATGATGTTTTAAAAACTATTCAAGAACTAGAGTCAGTGCAGTTCCGTGATTTAAAGGTTCAGGATAACTGGTCAGAAGCTCTAGAAAAAGATGAGGTTGTATTTCCAACTATTCAAATTTCTCATACTTCTAATTCCAATCATGGGGTTATTGAAGGAAATGATGCCTTGACTTATTTGATGAATAAACAACAACATTTGGAAGCAACTGTAGAGAAATTACAAGAATACCTACCGAAAGAAAACACGTTTAAGTTATTACAGCAACCTCCGATAACAACCTCTTATGAAGAATTAGAAAAATTTGGTAAAGCTAATGTTGCTGAGGATGTTCTTAAAAAAGTGAATGATCAAATAAACAGAGTTCATGAATTAGAAAGAAACATTCAAAGTAATAATGAGGAAATAGAGAGATTAATAAAGTGGGAAAAATTAGAAATTATTCCTGCGCATTTAGAACAATTTTCTTTCTGTAGAGGAAAAGTCGGAACAATTCCAAGGACTGTAGATAATCGCTTATACAATAATTTTTTAGAAAACAATATTGAAGTTCAAGAAATATTTTCTAATGATAGAGAGTACGGTGTTGTTGTTTTCTATCAGTCCAGTTGCTCTATTGATTTTGATGAATACTTATTTGAACCATTTGATTATTCTAGAAAAGAATTACCGAAGCAGCGAGTAGTAGATTTGGATCAAGAAAACATGAAGTTAATAACTGAAAAAGAGAATATTATCGCATCGTTGCAAGATTCAAAGAAAAATTTGATAGATTTACAATGGCAAATTGACTATATTTTATCTATCTATGCTCGTCAAATCTCTAAGAATAACCTTTTGAGCACTCCGCATCTAGTTGCATTAGAAGGATGGATAGAAGAAACTCGTATTTTATATTTTATAAAAGTTATGGATGAGCGTTTTGGACATTCTATTTATATTTATGAATCGGAAACATTGTCGGATAATCAAGATGAAATACCTATCAAATTAACGAATCACTCTTTAATTGAACCATTTGAATTATTGACAGAAATGTATGCTCTGCCCAAATATTATGAGAAAGATCCTACACCTGTATTAGCACCATTTTACTTTACATTTTTTGGAATGATGGTTGCTGATTTAGGCTATGGCTTACTATTGTTTTTAGGAACAATGTTAGCATTAAAAATTTTTCATCTACCTTCAGTAACTAAGAGATTTTTAAAATTCTTTAATATATTAGGGGTAGCCGTTGCAATTTGGGGTGGAATCTATGGCTCATTTTTTGGATATGAGTTGCCATTTCATCTGATATCTACAACCTCAGATGTCATGACTATATTAGTAGTGTCAGTTGTGTTTGGATTTATTACAGTATTTGTAGGTTTGTTAGCTTCAGGACTACAAAAAGTAAGAATGAAGAAATATGCAGAAGCATATAATTCAGGATTTGCGTGGTGTGTTATTCTGCTTGGCTTGTTATTTATTGCTGTAGGAATGTTGATGCCTGATATTAGACCGTTATTTGTATTAGGGAAATGGGTATCTATTTTTAATGCTGTGGGGATTTTGATTGTTTCTATTATTCAAGCCAAAAGCTTGTCAGGTATTGGATCAGGATTGTTTAATCTATATAACATTTCATCTTATATAGGTGATTTAGTTAGTTTCACTCGATTGATGGCATTAGGATTATCTGGAGCAAGTATAGCATCAGCTTTCAATTTAATTGTTGGTTTGTTTCCGGGGACATTGGCTAAACTGACAATTGGATTAGTATTATTCATTCTTTTACATGCGATCAATATTTTTCTATCGTTACTATCAGGATATGTTCATGGAGCACGTCTGATATTTGTTGAATTTTTTGGTAAGTTTTATGAGGGTGGAGGAAAACCATTTCAACCTTTGAAGGCTTCTGAGAAATATATTAAGGTTATTACAAAGAATTAATGGAGGATATATATAATGGAACATTTAGCAACTTATTTTTCAACCTATGGAGGAGCTTTCTTCGCTGCATTGGGAATTGTATTGGCGGTTGGATTAAGCGGTATGGGGTCTGCTTATGGAGTTGGTAAGGCTGGGCAATCTGCCGCAGCTTTACTGAAAGAACAGCCAGAAAAATTTGCCTCAGCTTTGATATTGCAACTACTGCCCGGAACACAAGGATTATATGGTTTTGTTATTGGAATTTTGATTTGGTTGCAATTAACTCCAGAACTTCCTTTGGAAAAAGGCGTTGCTTATTTCTTTGTAGCTCTTCCAATTGCTATTGTAGGATACTTTTCGGCTAAGCATCAAGGAAATGTAGCAGTAGCGGGAATGCAAATCTTGGCTAAAAGACCAAAAGAATTCATGAAAGGAGCAATTTTGGCTGCCATGGTAGAAACCTATGCAATTCTTGCCTTTGTCGTATCATTCATTTTGACCCTTCGTGTATAAGAAATTAATTTGCTATTCAAAGGAGGTGTCTAAATGAGCAATTTAGAAAACTTACGAGAGTCTGTTATTGAACAAGCTCATGAAAAAGGGCGTATGAAATTATTGGATTCCAAAAAGAAGATTGATGATGAATTTGAAATGCAAAAGTCGGTCATTGTAAAGAAAAAAGAAGCTGAACATGAACGAAAGTTAAAAGAATTACAACAGAAATATCAAATAATTTTTCAACAATTAAAAAATAAGGAACGCCAATCAACGTTAGTATCAAAACAGAAAATATTAAAAGAACTTTTTCAATCTGCTTTAATAGAAATGGAATCTTGGAGTGCAGATAAAGAAATGGAGTTCATCTATCGAATTCTGGAACGATATTCACAACAAGAGGTCATAGTAACTTTTGGGGAGCGGACTTTAGCTAAATTCAATTTGGAACAATTAGAGAAATTGAAATTCTCTTTTCCAAATCATTTATTTAGTGAACAGCCTATCTCAAATGAATCAGGCTTACTTATTTCAATAGGTAAAATTGATGATAACTATTTGTATAAAACATTAATTGGATCGATTTCTAAGGAAGAAAGTTCAAGTATCGCAAATCAAATTTTTATCAATTAAGGATGAAATTGGTTAATCCTTCTTAGAAATTTGGAGTATTCCAATAAAATTAGAAAGGTATTTTATGGATACTAATCTTTTTTCAAAAATAAATACGACGATTTCGGTAAAAGAAAACGATTTTATTACAGAGGAAAAATTTCAAAAAATTATACAATCCAAAGATACGGAGACATTGGCATTTATCTTAGAAGCAACTCCCTATCATTTATCGATTGACGTTTTAGAAAATCCTAGTCAGACAGAGATTTCGCTAATGACAAAATTAGTCAATGATTATAGATGGGCCTATGCTGAAAGTCCGTCTGAGAAAATTGTGACTTTATTTGCTTTACGATATGTTTATCATAATATCAAAGTTTTATTAAAATCTAAGGCGGCAATTAAGAAAGATTTTTCTAAATTATTAATTCCAATAGGGATTTTTGATATAGAAAGTTTAAAACATTTAGTTTCTTCCTTACATTCAGATACACTTCCTGATTTTATGGTTCATGAAGTAGAATCAATTTGGAATGAGTATGAAACTTTTAATAATATTCGTGTACTTGATGTCGGAGCTGATCTAGCATATTTTAAACATCTGAAACTTTTATCTAATGAGTTAGGTGGGGTGCTGTCTCAGGTTATTGTTGCAATGATTGACTTTTATAATATTATTACTGTAAAACGTGGTTTATCTCAAAATAAGAGTCATGGGGATATTTTACAATTACTTTCAGATGAAGGAAGTATTTCTGCTAAAGAATTTATATACATTGTAGAAAATCAAGAAATATTTGTGTGGTTCAATAAAATAAATCCAAGCTTAGATTCAATCTTTTCAACTTACGAATTGAAGATGCAGGACGCAACAATTTCATCTTCTGAGTTAGAATTTTTATGTGATTTACTATTGTATAAAACTTTAGATCAAGGAAGGTATAATGTAGATGGGCCGTTAGTTCTTGCTAGATATTTATTGGGATGTGAGTTTGAAGTAAAGAATCTTAGAATGATCATATCAGCTCTTCAAAATACAATTCCTTTTGAATCAATAAAAGAAAGGATACGCCCGCATTATGGAAGCTAATAAGTATAAAATTGGCATAATTGGTAACCATGATATTATTTTACCCTTTAGCATGATTGGGTTTGATATATTTCCTGCCTATCAAGAACAAGAAGCTATAAATACTCTAAGAAAATTAGCTCAATCTGATTATGGTGTCATTTATATCACTGAAGACATAGCTTCAATGATATTAGATACAATTCGCCATTATGATTCTCAAGTTGTGCCTGCTATTATTTTATTACCGACTCATAAACAAGGTTTAAATTTAGGATTAAAACGTATAGAGGATAATGTAGAGAAAGCAGTAGGACACAATATTTTATAATAATGTACAAAATTGTCTGTAATATTATTCTATAATTTTTGGACTTAGTAAGGAGAATAACTTTGACTCAAGGGAAGATTATAAAAGTATCGGGACCTCTAGTTATTGCATCAGGTATGCAGGAGGCTAATATTCAAGATATTTGCCGTGTAGGTAAGCTAGGGTTAATCGGTGAAATTATTGAAATGAGAAGAGATCAGGCATCTATCCAAGTCTATGAAGAAACATCTGGTCTTGGTCCGGGAGAACCTGTTGTTACAACTGGAGAACCTCTCTCGGTTGAATTAGGGCCAGGATTGATTTCTCAAATGTTTGATGGCATACAACGCCCATTAGATCGATTTAAATTGGCTACTCATAATGATTTTCTAGTTCGTGGGGTAGAAGTTCCAAGTTTGGATAGAGATATTAAGTGGCATTTTGATTCCACTATAGCAATTGGTCAAAAAGTGAGTACGGGTGATATTCTTGGAACTGTCAAGGAAACCGAGGTAGTTAATCATAAAATTATGGTTCCTTATGGAGTTTCTGGAGAAGTCGTTTCTATTGCATCTGGCGATTTTACTATTGATGAAGTTGTATATGAAATAAAAAAATTGGACGGTAGTTTCTATAAAGGAACGCTTATGCAAAAATGGCCTGTCCGCAAGGCGCGTCCTGTTTCTAAACGTTTAATTCCAGAAGAACCATTAATTACAGGTCAACGAGTTATTGATACATTCTTTCCAGTAACCAAAGGGGGAGCTGCAGCAGTTCCTGGACCGTTTGGAGCAGGAAAGACAGTTGTACAACACCAAGTAGCTAAATTTGCCAATGTTGATATTGTTATTTATGTCGGTTGTGGAGAACGTGGAAATGAAATGACGGATGTACTGAATGAGTTTCCTGAGTTGATTGACCCTAATACCGGACAATCAATTATGCAACGGACAGTTCTGATTGCTAATACTTCAAATATGCCTGTTGCTGCTCGTGAGGCTTCAATTTATACAGGAATTACCATGGCTGAGTATTTTCGTGATATGGGCTACTCTGTAGCCATTATGGCTGATTCAACTTCACGTTGGGCTGAAGCGCTACGTGAAATGTCAGGGCGTCTAGAAGAAATGCCTGGTGATGAGGGTTATCCTGCTTATCTGGGAAGTCGTATCGCTGAATATTATGAAAGAGCAGGACGTTCTCAGGTTCTAGGACTTCCAGAACGTGAAGGAACGATTACTGCTATTGGAGCTGTATCGCCACCTGGTGGAGATATTTCAGAACCAGTTACTCAAAACACTTTACGGATTGTGAAAGTTTTTTGGGGGCTTGATGCTCCGTTGGCACAGCGACGTCATTTTCCTGCAATTAACTGGCTTACATCTTATTCACTATATAAAGACAGTGTGGGCACTTATATAGATGGTAAAGAGAAGACAGATTGGAATAGTAAAATAACTCGTGCGATGAACTACTTACAACGGGAATCTAGTTTAGAGGAAATTGTTCGTCTTGTTGGAATTGATTCTCTGTCTGATAATGAACGACTAACGATGGAAATTGCTAAACAAATTCGAGAAGATTATTTGCAACAGAACGCTTTTGATTCGGTAGATACATTCACTTCGTTTGCAAAACAAGAAGCAATGCTAAGTAATATCCTAACTTTTGCTGATCAGGCAAATCATGCTTTAGAGTTGGGTTCTTACTTTACAGAGATTATGGAAGGTACCGTGGCAGTTCGAGACCGTATGGCGAGAAGTAAATATGTTTCAGAAGATAGATTAGATGAAATCAAAATTATATCAAATGAGATTACACATCAAATTCATTTGATATTAGAAACAGGAGGTCTATAAATGAGTGTTATAAAAGAATACAGAACTGCTAGTGAAGTTGTTGGGCCTCTTATGATTGTTGAACAAGTAAATAATGTGTCTTACAATGAGTTAGTTGAAATTCAACTTCATAATGGAGAAATTCGTCGTGGACAAGTTTTAGAAATCCACGAAGATAAAGCAATGGTTCAGCTTTTTGAAGGATCTAGTGGAATAAATTTAGAAAAGTCTAAAATTCGTTTTGCTGGTCATGCATTAGAATTGGCTGTATCTGAGGATATGGTTGGTCGTATTTTTAATGGGATGGGAAAACCAATTGATGGTGGACCAGATTTAATTCCAGAGAAATATTTAGATATTGATGGTCAAGCTATTAATCCTGTATCTAGAGATTATCCAGATGAATTTATTCAGACAGGGATCTCCTCTATTGATCATTTGAATACTCTTGTACGTGGTCAAAAATTACCAGTATTTTCAGGTTCGGGCTTACCTCATAATGAATTAGCTGCTCAGATAGCAAGACAAGCGACTGTTTTAAATTCTGATGAAAATTTTGCGGTTGTATTTGCAGCAATGGGTATTACTTTTGAAGAAGCTGAGTTTTTTATGGAAGAACTCAGAAAAACAGGAGCAATCGATCGTTCGGTTTTATTTATGAACTTGGCAAATGATCCTGCAATTGAGCGTATTGCAACTCCCCGCATTGCTTTAACTGCGGCAGAGTATCTAGCTTTTGAAAAAGATATGCACGTTCTAGTTATCATGACGGATATGACTAACTATTGTGAAGCGTTACGTGAAGTCTCGGCAGCTCGCCGTGAAGTTCCAGGGAGACGAGGCTATCCGGGATATTTATATACAAATTTATCAACTCTATACGAAAGGGCTGGTCGTTTAGTTGGTAAAAAAGGTTCGGTGACACAGATTCCTATTTTAACAATGCCAGAAGATGACATAACACATCCAATTCCTGATTTAACTGGATACATTACTGAAGGGCAAATTATTTTGTCGCATGAGTTGTATAATCAAGGTTATCGTCCACCAATCAATGTTTTACCTTCTCTCTCTCGATTAAAAGATAAGGGATCTGGAGAAGGTAAAACTCGTGGAGATCATGCTCCAACTATGAATCAACTGTTTGCAGCCTATGCCCAAGGGAAAAAGGTTGAAGAGTTAGCAGTAGTATTAGGAGAATCGGCTTTATCTGATGTAGATAAATTGTATGTGAAGTTTACAAAGCGTTTTGAAGAAGAGTACATAAACCAAGGATTTTATAAAAATCGAAATATAGAAGATACGTTGAATCTTGGGTGGGAATTACTATCAATTCTTCCTAGAACAGAGTTAAAACGTATCAAAGATGATTTGCTTGATAAATACTTACCTTTGGTAGAAGCTTAATCCGGAAATGGAGTGATTATCGATGGTACGTTTGAATGTAAAACCAACTCGTATGGAATTGAATAACTTAAAGGAACGTTTGAAAACAGCTGAACGTGGACATAAGTTATTAAAGGATAAAAGAGATGAATTGATGAGGCGATTTATTTCTTTGATTCGTGAGAATAATCAACTTCGGAAAGAAGTAGAAAGTTATCTAATTGATAATCTAAAATCCTTTGCAGTTGCTAAATCATTAAAGAATTCTCAAATGGTGGAGGAATTATTTTCAATTCCATCAAAAGAAATTGAATTATTTGTTGAGAAAGAAAATATCATGAGTGTAACAGTTCCTAGAATGCATATGAATATTACTTCTCAAAATGAGAACAGTGAATACAGCTATTTATCTTCTAATAGTGAAATGGATGATGTATTTGCTACAATGAATAGTTTAATTGATAAATTACTAAGACTGGCAGAAGTTGAAAAAACGTGTCAGTTAATGGCTGATGAAATAGAAAAAACACGTAGACGTGTAAATGGTTTAGAATACTCGATTATTCCAAACTTGTCGGAAACTATTCATTATATAGAATTGAAACTAGAGGAGGCAGAAAGAGCCAATTTAGTTCGTATTATGAAAGTGAAGTAGATCCTTTATTTAGATTATTAATTAGATGAACAAATATCAGCTTGGATAAGGCTTTAAGCCTTTCTAAGCTTTTTTATTGACAGTATCAGGATATCTTTTTCAAAATTTTGGTTTGTTAGATAAAGTTATTTTATCTGAATCCGTAAAAGCAGTTCAATCTTGTACTGCTTTTTTCTTTTACGACTTACGCTGTTTGGTTTCATGAGCAAGCCCCTCAAAGTGAACTAATAACAAATCATGAGAAGTCATAGTGATGAAATTTCTGTAACGGAAGTAGAGCGAATTGCTGAACCATTAAATGAGTATCTCTCGAAGTAGAAGCGTCTATTTTGACTTTTAGTTTGATAGAATGGTAGTTTGAAAATGTAAATGATAGCTACTGTTCATAAAACATAGAAGGTATGTACGGTGTTGTGAGAGGAGCTAGAAATTAGCACTTACCTTATTATTCTAACAACCCCAAAAATGTGATAAAAATTTCAACTACTCTTATCTATAATAAAGCTACCTGTTCTTTGAAAATTGAATCCACTCCGTCTTGATTAGCGTGCCTGTGTAAGTAGGGACTGAGAGTTTTTCCCTGTGAAGGGCAACTGGCACAAGACGTGTGTGAGAATTTTCTAACAGACACGGAGTTTATCGTTACCAGACTCAAACGATGCGACAAACTAGATAAAGGAGTTAATCATGAAGGTAGTAAACTTGTATGATTTGAAACAAATGGGAAATAAAGGTGGTTGTACCATCCAATTGATTCATCACTTTCCTTTTGGTATGGGCTTAGGACATCTCAAAAAAGACTACATTGAATTTAAACGTGTTGGTATCGTTGATGGGAAAGCAGTAGAAGTTACTCTTCGAGAACCCTATTCGAGAGATCTACTGCAGGTTGTCAAGTCGATTAAGCAACGTCAGAAATTGATAGCTTATCGTTATAAAGAAGGAAAGCTGCTATTTGTTAAGAAGGAGGCATCAGATGTCCTCTGAACAACAGGAACGAATGGCAGTTCAATATGCTGAGCGTAGTCTTTTATTTACTGTCAAAAGTCTTTTAAAGATTCTAGAATGGTCTAGACGTCAGGCTTTAGCACAGGATTCCGCCTATAAGATAGGGGTACAGAAATTAGAAGAATTGCTACAATCTCCCTATGCGATTGATACGATTAATCTGAAAAAAGATTTTTTAGACAAACCAATTGATATAGAGAAATTTAAGTCTTTTTTAGAAAAAGAAGAGATTCCTTTAGCCCTCGCTTGGCAAGGGGATTCTCTACATTTCTACACGAAAGACCGTTCGATTCTAGACAATCATTTAGACCATCTGTTAGAAAAAATGGTTAATGATCCGGAGAAATTAGCTGATTTTACCATGGATCAGTCATTAGACGATGCTATTGATGAAGCTAAATCCCAAATTACCTTTAGACAAGAAGGGGCCGTCAAACAGAAAGAGATGGTGAGATGATGTACAGTGGAAAGAAATTCCTACTATTCTCACTGTTAGGTATCTTACTAGGCTATCTTTTCCATCGTTTGACGCTTTTGTATGATTCCTATACTGGAAATAGCTTAGATAAATGGACTCATCTTCTGATGGAAGGTCAAGATGAAGTTCTTCAGTCGCCATGGAATGTTTCTTTTACTGGAAAATCGAGTGCTTTTTTTCTACTAGGCTTTGTTATAATGTTGCTGGTTTATCTCTATCTAGAGACTGGTAAAAAACAATACCGAGAAGGGGTAGAATACGGGAGCGCCCGTTTTGGAACTCTAAAAGAAAAGAAGCTCTTTTACGGTAAGGAATTTTCTCATGATACGATTTTAGCACAAGATGTTCGTTTGACATTATTAGATAAAAAACCACCCCAATATGATAGAAATAAGAATATTGCGGTGATCGGAGGTTCAGGAAGTGGGAAGACCTTTCGCTTTGTGAAACCCAATCTGATTCAGATGAATAGTTCTAATATTGTAGTTGATCCTAAAGATCACTTGGCCGAAAAAACAGGCAAACTCTTTTTAGAACATGGCTACCAAGTAAAGGTGTTAGATTTAGTCAATATGAAGAACTCAGATGGCTTTAATCCTTTTCGCTATATAGAGACAGAAAACGATTTGAATCGCATGCTGACAGTTTATTTTAATAACACCAAAGGTTCTGGCTCCCGTAGTGATCCATTTTGGGATGAAGCTTCTATGACTCTGGTTCGAGCTTTAGCCTCCTACCTAGTCGATTTCTATAATCCACCTAAAACAAGAGAACAGCTCATAGAAGAAAGTCGTTTAAGTCAAAAGGAATACCAAAACTTGTTGAAACGTCAAAAAAAAGAAGTGGAAGAGCGAAAAAAACGAGGGCGTTATCCAAGTTTTGCTGAGATATCAAAACTCATTAAACACTTATCCAAAGGTGAGAATCAAGAAAAAAGTGTCTTAGAAATTCTATTTGAAAATTATGCTAAAAAGTATGGGACTGACAATTTTACCATGCGAAATTGGGCAGATTTTCAAAATTATAAAGATAAGACTCTGGATTCTGTTATAGCTGTAACCACTGCTAAATTTGCCCTCTTCAATATTCAAAGTGTCATGGATTTGACCAAAAGAGATACCCTTGATATGAAGACATGGGGTAAGGAAAAATCAATGGTTTACTTAGTTATCCCAGATAACGATAGTACCTTTCGCTTTCTTTCAGCTCTCTTTTTTTCAACGGTATTTCAAACCCTAACAAGACAAGCAGACATTGATTTTAAGGGTCAATTGCCTCTTCATGTCAGAGTGTACTTAGATGAGTTCGCAAATATCGGAGAGATTCCAGATTTTGCTGAACAAACCTCAACAGTCCGTTCTCGAAATATGAGTCTCGTTCCTATTCTTCAAAATATTGCCCAACTTCAAGGGCTCTATAAAGAAAAAGAAGCTTGGAAAACCATTCTTGGGAACTGTGATAGCTTAGTCTACTTAGGTGGTAATGATGAAGATACCTTTAAATTTATGAGTGGGTTACTCGGTAAACAAACCATTGATGTTCGAAATACTAGTCGTTCCTTTGGCCAGACAGGTTCAGGATCCCTTTCTCATCAAAAGATTGCTCGTGATTTAATGACACCTGATGAAGTCGGAAATATGAAACGGCATGAATGTCTGGTTCGAATTGCCAATATGCCTGTCTTTAAAAGCAAAAAATACAATTCTACTAAGCATCCAAACTGGAAGTACCTAGCCAATCAAGAAAGCGATGAACGGTGGTGGAACTATCAAATCAATCCTTTGAATCAAAGACAAGAAAATCATCTTGAAGGCCTTAGAATTCGTGATTTAACTTTTGAATCTAGTTTAAAATAAAAATAGAAAAGAGGAAATAGATGATTACGCATTTTAAAGGTTTTGTTTATGGAGTAGACGCAAGTGCTATGTTTGCACAAGCTATGTCTTTGTTACAGAAGGGATTGATTGCGGTTGGTGCCTTTCTCGTTGTTGTAGGGATTGTCAACCTTGCAACCAACATTAAAGATGGTGGACCAGGTGTTCGGAATGCCATTCTTGAAATTGTCGGTGGTGTTATGGTAGGGGCTGCTGGAGCCTTTGTAACCCAGATTTCAATTTAGGAGGATAAACAATGACATGAACCTTAGTTTAGTCTCACCCTTTGTTTACCTTGCATCTGAAAAAATATCAGCTGAAAATTTATTTGAAGGATTTAATGTGGATTTACAATCTACGGTAGATCTGATTAAATCCCTATCTAGCTACAATCCAACAGTTTGGACTTACATGTCTAGTATTACTAAAAGTGTCATGCAACCTCTTGGAGTTGCGATTTTATCAGTTGTTCTCATCTTAGAATTTTCGAAGATGGCAAAGAAAATTGCTAACTCAGGAGGAGCGATGACCTTTGAAGCATTAGCGCCGATGTTGATTAGTTATATTATGGTCGCAGTTGTAATTACCAACACTACCGTGATTGTAGAAGCCATCATCGGGATTGCGAGTCACGCCATTGAACAAGTGGCTTCGATTGTGGCTCACGGTGGGGCGAAGTATGATACCATCTCTGGATTAAAAGGGTCAGGATTTATTGGCCGTATGATTGTGGGCTTTTTCGCCCTCCTCATTTGGCTTGTTCGGATAGTAAGTGCAGCTATGGTCAATCTTTTGGTATCTATTCGATTTATTCAACTCTACCTTATGATCCCATTTGCCCCTCTTACGATTCCAACATTTTTAAGTGATGAATGGAAGTCTATTGGTATTGGCTATTTAAAAAATATTATGGTCTATGCGGTACAAGGGGTTCTTATTTTTCTGATTGTTTCTCTTGTTCCTTTATTTGAATCCGCTGGGAAAATAGCTGTTTCAAATGGTGCAGGAGTCTTGCAATCACTTGCAATTATGTTTGGTAGTTTGGTACAAGCTATCTTACTGATTATTGCCCTCGTTGGTTCTCAACGTACGGCTCGCTCAATCTTAGGTATGTAATTAGATAAAGGCTAGGAAGTGAATGCTTCTTAGCCTTTTTAGAAAGGAAAGTCATGAATACACGTGTCTTTAAAGACATTTCAAAATACCAACACAGGGCTTGGTTAGGCTTCACTACAAGGCAAATCATCTTTGTCCTACCAGCCTTTATTGTCACAATTATTGTTTTGGGCTTGAATCTCTTTTTCTGGCAATTTGGAGATTGGTTTGTTTACGGTTTTGTGTTTGCCTTTACCATCCCCCTTATGCTTTTTGGAGTCTATAAACCCAATGATTTATATTTTGAACATTATTTGAAATACCGTCTTCATTTTGAACTAACGGTTCCCCTACGCACAATTACAGGAAAGAAAGGATCTGAACATGAAAAGAAAATCAAATACATTAAAGAAACAAAAAACTTCAATGACTAATAAAAAGGAAAAAGTTAAAGATAAAAAAGAGGAAGTGTTACCCTCAACGGCTAATACTCTTTCCTATCAAGCCCTGTATCAAAATGGTCTGATGCAGGTGAAAGAAGATTATTTCTCACAAAGCTATTTACTTGGTGATGTCAATTACCAGACCGTTGGTTTAGAAGATAAGGGGGCAATCATTGAGAAGTATTCTGATTTGATTAACTCCCTAGATGATCAAACCAACTTCCAATTGACCATCTTTAATAAAAGATTGAATTTAGAAAAATTCAGACAAAGTGTTCTGTATGAGGAAAAAGAAGATGGGTATGATAGCTATCGTAAAGAATTGAATCGGATGATGAATCAAAATTTAGACAGTGGGGAAAATAATTTTTCAGCTGTGAAACTGATTAGCTTTGGTAGAAAGGATTCTAATCCCAAACAAGCCTATCGTTCCTTGTCTCAAATTGGAGAATATTTCAAGAGTGGTTTCTCAGAAATTGATGCTCGCTTTGAATCCTTGGCTGGAGAAAACCGTGTGAACTTGTTGGCGGATATGCTTAGAGGAGAACACCATCTTCCTTTTTCTTACCGTGATTTAACGAGATCGGGTCAGACAACTCGTCACTTCATAGCACCTAATCTCTTGGATTTTAAAAACAAGAATTACCTACAAATCAATGACCGCTTATTGCAGATTGTCTATGTGAGAGACTACGGCATGGAATTAGGGGATCAGTTTATTCGAGACCTCATGCAAGGAGATTTGGAATTGATAGTGAGCCTTCATGCTCAAAGTTCGACTAAGGCGGATGCAATGAAGAAACTTCGAACAAAGAAGACCTTGATGGAATCTCAAAAGATTGGGGAACAACAAAAACTAGCTCGTACAGGTATCTATTTGGAAAAAGTTGGCCATGTATTAGAAAGCAATATCGATGAAGCTGAGGAACTCTTAAAAACCATGACAGAGACAGGAGATAAACTATTTCAAACAGTCTTTTTGATTGGTGTTTTTGGTCAGGATGAAGAAGAACTCAAACAAGCCCTAGATACTATCCAACAAGTTGCCGGCTCAAATGACCTAATGATTGATAAACTTCCATATATGCAAGAAGCAGCCTTTAATAGTTTGCTACCATTTGGTTGTGATTTTTTAGAGGGAGTATCACGGAGTTTATTAACATCTAATGTAGCAGTGAACTCTCCATGGACTTCAGTAGACTTACAAGACCGCAGTGGGAAATATTACGGTATCAATCAAATCTCAAGCAATATTATTACCATTGATCGAAGCCTATTAAATACACCATCTGGTCTGATTTTAGGAACATCTGGAGCTGGGAAAGGGATGGCAACCAAGCATGAAATTATCACGACCAAAATCAAGGAATCTGGTGAAAATACTGAAATTATCATCGTGGATCCAGAAGCAGAATACAGTGTCATTGGACGAGCTTTTGGGGGAGAAATGATTGATATTGCGCCCGATTCCCAAACCTATCTCAATGTCCTTGATTTGTCTGAGGAAAATATGGATGAAGATCCTGTAAAGGTAAAATCAGAATTTCTTTTATCCTTTATCGGCAAGTTATTGGATAGAAAAATGGATGGAAGAGAAAAATCGATTATCGACCGAGTTACCAGACTCACCTATCAGTCATTTAAAGAGCCTTCTTTGGAAGAATGGGTCTTTGTCTTGAGCCAACAACCAGAAGAAGAAGCGCAGAACTTGGCACTTGATATGGAACTGTATGTCGAAGGTTCTCTTGATATTTTTTCTCATAAGACCAATATTCAGACAGGATCTAATTTCTTGATTTATAACGTTAAGAAGTTAGGAGATGAGCTGAAACAAATCGCCCTTATGGTAGTGTTTGATCAGATATGGAATCGTGTTGTTCGGAATCAAAAATTAGGGAAGAAGACATGGATTTATTTTGATGAAATGCAGCTTCTCTTATTAGATAAATATGCTAGTGATTTCTTCTTTAAATTGTGGAGTCGTGTCAGAAAATATGGAGCCAGTCCGACTGGAATAACCCAAAACGTCGAAACCTTATTGTTAGATCCAAATGGTAGACGGATTATTGCAAATAGTGAGTTTATGATTCTCCTCAAGCAAGCAAAAAATGACCGAGAAGAACTGGTTCAACTCTTAGGCTTGTCAAAAGAACTCGAAAAATACCTAGTCAATCCAGAAAAAGGGGCAGGACTAATAAAAGCTGGTTCAGTTGTCGTTCCCTTTAAAAATAAGATTCCTCAAGGTACACAATTGTTTGATATCATGAGTACAGATCCTGATAAAATGGCTTCTAATTAAGGGGAAGGTAAATGAAGGATAAAAGAGAAATCATACGTGCTCGAAAGGCATTTAGAAGAAGTCTAAAAGATGAGAAGAAATTCTTGAAAAAAGGAAAGAAGGAGGTAAGGAAACAGAAAAAAGATTCCGCTGTACTGGATAATAAAGCATGGAAAAAAGAGATAAAAGAAAAGCTAGAGGAGATGAGAGAAGCTTCAAAGGCTAGAGTAAAACAAGCAAATGAAGACTACAATCATATTCTTCAAAATAGTCCTCCATCTCTTTTGAATCGGAAAGAATTAAGAGACAGACGATTGCCTCATGCTAGGAAACGATTGAAAATAGCCAAGAAGCAATTTAGAGAAGCCAAGGTAGAAGCGAAAGAAGAAAGAAAAGAGAGTCGTAAAGAAAGAAAAACCAATCAAAAATTTCTTTATGGTCAGGAATCGAAACAAAAATCTAATTTTTTCTTTCAAGGGAAGAGTTTAGAAGAATTAAAAGCTAAGAAAGAAGTCAAGGCCGCAAAAGAGAATCTAAAATCTACTAAACAAGCCTATAAGTCCAAAAAAGTCAGTAGGAAAGCCAAAAATTTTCTTTATGTCCTTGGACGTGAAGGTGGAGAGTTAGCTTCAGAAAATGAAGATTTAGAAGGCTATCGCACACTTCAAGAGACAATTAGAAAAGGGAAACGCTACAGTCGGCTTTCTTATAATCTTGGAAAAGCTAGTGTCAAAACAGGACAAGCAACAGGTCGTTTTACCAAGAAAAGACTGACCAACACAAAAGAGCGATACCATCATTTTAAGGATGGAAAAGGATGGAAACTAGCGAAAGATAACCCAAGTTCCTTTAAGAATCGGTTTCGAAAATTAGAGAAACAAGGTCTTACAAGTGTCCGAAATATCTATCAAAAAATAAAAGCAGCCTTTTCCTTCTTTACATTTGCGGCTGGAAATCCTGCAACCTGGATAGTTGGAGGAATAGTCTTTCTTCTTTTACTTATGATGAGCTTCTTTTTAGGATTTTCATCTGCTAGTTTGATTCAACAAGATGAATTTGAATTAACAAAAGCTTATACCCACCTAACTTGGGAAGATGCAGAACATACTCGTACAAATGACAAAGGAATTACCTATTACACAAAAGTTGATGATGTGATGGGGTATATGAACTTTAAATTCCATGACTATGAGTTACACAAACCAGTTCACTTATTTAGTTCAGAAACTTACAAGGATTATCTGTCTACTTTGTGGCATGATTTAAACGATGGGGAAGATTTGAAATCCATGCAAGACCTTTATGAAACTCCTAAGTATAAACTATCGAAAGACGATCAAGAAGAAATGAAGGAACTAAAAGAAGAAGGTGTCTATGCTTCCATGCAGGAATTGGACAATCCATTTGAGGGGAAAAGCAACGAAGATAGTCTAACCATGACTTATCGTTATGGATACTATGACTTAGATGGGAAACCTACTCTTCAGGAGTACATTCTACTAGAAGCAAAGGCTCACCAAACGATTGTCGCACCAATGGATGGAGTTGTATCTCTAGATGGTGACAATATTATTCTCACTAACGGAAAAGGAGAGAATGAGAGTCGATTGACCTTGTATTCCATTCATAATGGCCGTGCGATTGAGGGGACAAGAGTCTTAACTGGTGATATTATTGGTGAGACACCAGACGATACAGGTTTGAAAGTTTCCTATCAAAAGTATAAGAACAAGAAAGAAAAATTGGTGTATGTCAATCCGCAATTTTATTTTCCAAAGGTCATTCAACTTCAGACAACTATCTTACCAGCCATTGGTCAGTTTGGTGGGGATGAGTTTGAACGTGCAAAACATATTTATGATTTTTTGAAATCTCAAGGGGCAAGTCCCCAAGCCATTGCGGCTATTTTAGGAAATTGGTCGGTAGAGTCTTCTATCAATCCTAAACGAGCTGAAGGAGATTATTTATCTCCTCCAGTTGGCGCTACCGATTCCTCATGGGATGATGAAAGCTGGTTAGCGATAGGAGGACCAGCCATTTATAGTGGTGCTTATCCTAATATTCTTCATAGAGGTCTAGGTTTAGGTCAATGGACGGATACCGCAGATGGTTCAACACGTCATACAGCTTTATTGAATTATGCACATATCAAAAATAAGAAGTGGTATGATTTAGACCTCCAACTTGATTTTATGCTTCATGGGGATAGTCCTTACTATCAAAGTTGGTTAAAGGATTTCTTTGGAAATACGGGCAGTGCAGCCAATCTCGCCCAACTCTTCCTTACCTATTGGGAGGGAAATTCCGGTGACAAACTACTGGAAAGACAAACCAGAGCCACGGAATGGTATTACCAAATTGAAAAAGGCTTTAGCCAAACAAATGGAGGACAGGCAAAAAGTGACCCACAATCCCTTGAAGGGGTTCGTGGGGACTTGTATGATCATTCTGTTCCTGGTGGTGGAGATGGTATGGCCTATGCCTATGGACAATGTACATGGGGTGTTGCGGCTCGTATGAATCAATTAGGCTTAAAATTAAAAGGAAGTAATGGAGAGAAGATTTCAATCATTAATACCATGGGAAATGGTCAGGACTGGGTTGCGACAGCTTCCAGTCTTGGTGGGGAAACTGGCTCTACACCAAGAGCAGGTGCCATTGTTTCTTTTGTGGGAGGTACACATGGCACACCAGCCATCTATGGTCATGTGGCTTTTGTCGAGAAAGTATATGATGACGGTTCTTTCCTTGTGTCTGAAACCAACTATGGTGGCAACCCTAACTATACCTTTAGAAAAATCTCTCAAGCAGATAGTGCCATCAGTTTTGCTTATACTACGAAATAGAAGAGTTTACACTTGAAATTTTAACCATTTTCAGGTAGAATAAATAGTGTAGATGAGTAGTCGGCTCATGGTCAATCTGATAGTAATCTTGGACACAAGGGCCAAGCGGTGGCGGACACCAGAACGAAATCCGATAGCAATCTTGGACGTAAGGGCCAAGCGGTGGCAGACACCAGAATAAACCGACTGACTAGGTGGCTTACAGACTCTGTAAACCACCTTTTTTGTGAGGAAAATATGGCAAATTCTAGAGATTATCGTAATCCAAATTACACCGAAAAAATAAAACTTCAGCGTTTTTTTACTCAGTTACAAATTGCGGCTTCTTTTTTTAAAGAACACTTCGTTGGCAAAATCATGTATTATGAAACAGAAATAGAAAGTGTTGAACTTCATTTTTCACCTACTAATTTCATGCACCTATGTGGTGTTGATTACCGAAAAGGTGCAGGCAGTTTCTTTGACGATTGTTTAAATAGGCATGTCATAATTGATGAGTTGAAAATAAAAAAAGATGGAACCACAATGCAAAAGTTACAAGTTTTAGGATCCATTGAGGAGTTATTGGGAAAGCATGTTCATTTAACTGGTTCAGGACGTTATTTGTATTTGGAGTTTGATTATGCTCTACGTACAAGAAAACAGATACTAGCATTAACATTGAAAGAGACATCAAGGAAAATTGTTCCTCAATCTTTATTAGATTTGAAGAGAAAGACAGTATTTCCAAAAGGTCAAAAAGTAATTTCAATTTACTCAAAACATTTACAAACGTCGGAACTTTTTTATTATTTAAAAGATTAGTTTACATATCTTTTGTGGCATAAAATATATTTTTATCATTTCCAGGAGAACGCAGTTTTGGCTCGTTCTCTTTTTTTGTTGTGATACTTCTTTCAAGTAATATTTGGTAGGATTGGAGTGAAAAAAGATTAACTAGGAAAGAAGGAAGTATATGGAAACCATTTATCAACGTGATTCGGATCAGGATGGACTGACTGATGCTCAAGAATTGGCGCTAGGAACCAATCCTCTTAGCGCAGATTCTGATGGTGATGGACGTTCAGATTTAGTAGAAGTAGAAGAAGGAACCAATCCCTTGGAAAAGGATTTACAAGACATAGACCAAACAAGTATAACTGAACCGTCTTCAGTATTTATGGAAATGAAACAAAAGATTTCAGATATGATGGAGAGTCACTACAAGGAATTTATACAGGCTCTGATTAGTATTGAAACAGGGATTGAAAACCAACAAGACCTAGAAGACTTATATACTTACTACATGAGAACAGATGCCGTTTCTCTTTTGTCTAGTGATTTAGAAACCAGTCCTCAAAAGGTTGAAATGGAGATAGAGTTGTAGGGGAATCATGCGATTCTCCTATTTTTGTATAGATGAAAGGAGAGAGTATGGAAGTAATACAATTATTGGCTATGTTTCGTGGAACAATTCCAAAAGATAGGGAGAAAATGGACCTATTTCTTCGTTATCAGGCGCAACATTTTGATGAGAAATGGCACGATTTGGTAGAGAATTTTTTGACTGAAGAGGGCAAGATAGAAGAGATTCCTCACGTATATTCTTTTGATCAAGATATTGTTTCTTTCCTAGAGGCCAGTTCTGAAAATAATGACCAAGATTTAGAAAGTTACACAAGAACTTTTGGACAAGCAGGTCTAGGTAAATTATCTCAATTAAGTAATTTTGAGAAAAACTTGGTGCTAGAAGTCGCAATCTATAATCTTTCCACTCGATTTTACATCCAATCTGAAAAAGAGAAGTTAGAACCATTAAGTGAGCTTGTATTTCATCAGAATCAGGATGTCAATTTAGTCAATGTCTATCGGGTTGCGAATAATCTATCTGACCGCATTAGTAGAGATATAGAGGAGTTTCTTCTAATGGTTGATTCCAAAGAACTAAAAAAAGAGGTTCTTGAGATTCATTTTGAAGAAAAAGAAGGAGATGTTCTAGCCTATTTGGGTTCAGAATTGATGGCTACTTTAGATACTGTTACGGATCTTGTCCATCATGAAGAAAACTACCAACAACTTCCACTGATACAAAAGCTGAAGATTATTACTCATTTTGATGATGTAAAGGCTAGAAGCGAAAAGTCTAAACAAGTAGAGGATTCCTTATCTCCTTCAAGTGATATTGAACAGGAAACGAAAGAAACGAACTCCTTTTCTAATGTCGATAAAATTGTAGAAGAAGCTTTGAGGGAATATCCAATCGGTTCACAAGTAAGTTATAAAGGACAAGTATTTCAGTTGGTTTCGATTGAAAATGCACAGTTAAATGACTTAGTTCGCCTAGAGCTATTCAATGATTCCAACCAGTTATTTGAAGAGAATCCTATCTTATACTTGAACAGTTTGGAAGAGATTGAACATGTATTGTCTCTTGTAGAACTTGAAAAAGAACATTCAGATATTGAGATTGAATCACCCAGTAAAAGTCAGGAAATAGATTTGTTTTCCTATCTGGAAGAAGATAATGAAAAGGATAAGGAAACAGAAACGCTTATTTCAGATATAGAAGAGACGGATGTCCCCGTTCAAGATTTTGTTTTTCCAGATGATTTAGAGGACTTTTATCCTAAGACAAATCGAGATAAAATTGAAACGAATATCGCCGCAATTGAACTTGTTAAAAGATTAGAAAAAGAGGGACGACAAGCGAATCCAGAAGAACAAGAGCTACTAGCCAAGTATGTCGGCTGGGGTGGCCTTGCCAATGAATTTTTTGATGAACTCAATCCAAAGTATGAAACAGAACGTTTAACTCTCAAGAGCTTAGTAAGTAAATTAGAATACTCCACCATGAAACAAAGTTCTCTCACAGCCTATTATACAGACCCAATGATTATTCGCCAGATTTGGCAAAAATTACTGGATGATGGTTTTGAGGGAGGGAGGATATTAGATCCTTCTATGGGGACTGGGAACTTCTTTGCGGCTATGCCTAGAAGTGTACGAGAGAAATCAGAACTCTATGGGGTTGAATTAGACAGTGTGACAGGTGCAATCGCAAAACAACTCCATCCAAATGTCCATATTGAAGTTCGAGGATTTGAAGAAGTTCCCTATCAAAATAATAGTTTTGATTTAGTCTTAACGAATGTTCCTTTTGGAAATTTTCGGATTGCCGATAAAAACTATGATAAACCATATATGATTCATGATTACTTTGTCAAACACTCACTTGATTTAGTAAGAGACGGAGGACAAGTTTCGATTATCTCATCTATTGGCACAATGGATAAGCGGACAGATAATGTCTTACAAGAGATTAAAACCAACACTCATTTTTTAGGGGGAGTTCGGTTGCCGGATACGGCTTTTAAAAAGATTGCAGGTACTCGAGTGACCACAGATCTTCTCTTCTTTCAAAAGGATCAAGCAAAGAATCTTAATGAAGATGAGCTTGTCTTTAGTGGCTCTATTCTCTTTGAGGAGGATAAGCGTGTCTGGATCAATCCTTATTTTGATGGGAAATACAATACACAAGTTTTGGGTCAATATGAGGTACGTAATTTTAATGGAGGAACTCTCAATGTTAAGGGGGTATCAGAAACATTAGCTACTGACATTATGAAAGCATTCGAGAATGTGGAAGCACCTAAACCAATTGACAATTCTTTGAAAGCACCTATTTTTATCCAAGAAGAAGTGGATAATTCTATCCCAAGTCGTATACGTGAGGACTTAGCGCTCTATTCTTTTGGATATGAGGGAAATCAAATTTATTACCGAGATACGCATGGCATTCGGAAAAGTTCAAAAGTAGACGAAATTAGTTATTATGTAGACGAAAAGGGAGTTTTTAAAGCCTGGGACAGTTCTTTGTCTGAACATAAAATAGATCGATTCGTGAAACTTCATTTGACAGATGAGGAAGCACTAGATGTATACAAGTCAGAAGAAGCGAGTAAAAGAGGGAAATATAAGGGACTGTTCAAAAAAACTGTCTTTTATGAAAGCCCCTTATCGGATAAGGATATTAGTCGTATTAAGGGCATGGTTGATTTGAGAGAGACCTATCAATCCTTAATTGAAATTCAACGTCATCAAGATTATAGTCGGACAGATTTTCAGGTATTACTTAGTAAACTCAATCGTGACTATGACCGCTTTGTAAGTCAATTTGGATACTTGAATGCCTCAGTCAATCGGAACTTATTTGATAGTGACGATAAGTATTCCTTACTAGCAAGTTTAGAAGATGAATACATTGATTCTAAAGATCAGAAAGTAAAATATAAAAAATCTTTAGCCTTTGAGAAAGCATTGGTTAGGCCAGAGAGAGTGATTACAAGAGTTTCAACTGCTCTAGATGCCTTAAACTCCAGTTTATCGGATGGTAGAGGGGTTGATTTAGACTATATGGTATCCATTTATCCCGAACATAGCCAAGCTGCTATTTTAGATGAGTTAGGTGACCAGATTTTAATAGATCCAGAAAGCTATTTAAGAGGGGAAAGAAAATATCTTTCTAAGAACCAATTTTTATCAGGAGATATTCTCAACAAGATAGAAGTAGTTCAACTATTAGTGGAGGGAAACAACCAAGAATATGATTGGAACCATGCTTTAGATTTGTTAGAATCTGTTCGCCCTCCAAGGATTCATCTGGCAGATATTGAGTTTAAAATAGGGTCACGTTGGATTCCTCAATCCGTTTATGGTAAATTTGCCTTTGAATGTTTTACTAATCGTGAATTTGAATTGTCTTCGCCTGATGTTGAACAGGTCATTGAAGTGAATCCTGTCGATGGCCAGGTTCATTTAAGGACATCATTTGCTTATCGCTATCCAAGTGCCAAAGATAGTAGTCTTGGAGTCAGTGGCTCACGTTATGATACAGGAAGAAAAATTTTTGAAAATTTACTTAATTCGAACCAACCGACGATTACTATGACTGTTACGGAAGGAGAAAAGAAAAAGACCATCACAGATTTGGAAAAAACCTCTGTTCTAAGAGCAAAAGAGCAGCATTTACAAGAGCTCTTTCAAGACTTTGTCTCACGGTATCCAGAAGTCCAACAAGTCATTGAGGAAAGCTACAATCGTCTTTATAACCGGACGGTTAGTCGAGAGTATGACGGTAGCCATCTAGTCATTGATGGATTGGCACAAAACATCAGCCTTCGCCCTCATCAAGAGAACGCCATTCAAAGAATCGTAGAAGAAAAAAGAGCCTTGTTAGCTCATGAGGTAGGTTCAGGAAAGACCTTGACCATGCTTGGGGCTGGGTTTAAATTAAAGGAGTTGGGGATGGTTCATAAGCCATTGTATGTGGTGCCCTCTAGTTTGTCTGCTCAATTTGGCCAAGAAATCATGAAATTTTTCCCTACTAAAAAAGTCTTTGTGACCACTAAGAAAGATTTTGTGAAGGCGAGAAGAAAACAATTTGTATCACGTATTATTACAGGAGATTACGATGCCATTGTCATTGGGGATTCTCAATTTGAAAAAATCCCTGTCAGTAAGGAAAGACAGATGAATTATATCGAGGATAAACTTAATGAACTACGAGAGATTAAAACACATTCTGAAAATAAGTATACCGTTAAAGAAGCGGAACAATCAATAAGTGGTCTAGAGAAACAATTGGAAGAACTCCAACGCTTTAATCGTGATAGTTTTATTGATTTTGAGAACTTAGGAATTGATTTTCTCTTTGTGGATGAAGCACATCACTTTAAAAATATTCGTCCAATTACTGGCCTTGGAAATGTAGCAGGGATTACCAATACAACCTCTAAGAAGAACGTGGATATGGAAATGAAGGTTCGACAGATTCAGGAAGAACATGATTTTAAAAATATTGTCTTTGCGACAGGAACACCTGTCTCCAATTCTATTAGTGAGTTATATACTATGATGAACTATATTCAACCAGATATCTTAAAACGCTATCAAGTTGATTATTTTGACTCTTGGGTAGGTGCTTTTGGAGAAATTCAAAACTCTATGGAATTAGCTCCTACAGGGGATAAGTACCAACCTAAGAAACGATTTAAAAAGTTTGTCAATCTACCTGAGTTGATGAAAATCTATAAAGAAACAGCCGACATTCAAACACAAGATATGTTGGATTTACCTGTTCCAGAAGCTCGTATTATCCCTATTGAGAGTGAGTTAACTGAAAACCAGAAACTCTATTTAGAAGAATTAGTTATGAGGTCAGATATGGTCAAATGTGGAACAGTTGATCCGAGTCAGGATAACATGTTAAAGATAACAGGTGAGGCACGGAAACTAGCTATTGATATGCGTTTATTGGACTCTAGCTATAGTCTAGCAGACAATCATAAACTGCTTCAGGTAGTGGATAATGTTGAAAGAATTTATCGTGAAGGAATGGAAAATAAGGCTACTCAGATGATTTTTTCAGATATTGGCACACCTAAGAAAAAGGATAATGGCTTTGATGTCTATTCTGAAATAAAGGCTTTATTAGTTGATAGAGGAATTCCTAGTAAGGAAATTGCCTTTGTACATGATGCCAATAGTGATGAAAAGAAGAATAGTTTGTCTCGAAAGGTCAATGCAGGAGAGGTGCGGATTCTCCTTGCCTCAACTGAAAAAGGAGGAACAGGTTTAAATGTTCAAAGCAAGATGAAAGCAGTTCATCACCTGGATGTACCGTGGAGACCAAGTGACATTCAGCAACGCAATGGACGTATTATCAGACAGGGAAATGAAAACAAGGAAGTGGATATTTACCACTACATTACCAAAGGTTCATTTGATAATTATCTATGGGCAACTCAGGAGAACAAACTCCGTTATATTAAGCAGATTATGACTTCTAAGGAGCCGATTCGTGCTGCAGAAGACATTGATGAGCAGACCATGACAGCTTCTGATTTTAAGGCACTAGCAACAGGTAATCCTTATCTCAAATATAAGATGGAACTAGAGAATGATCTAACTCTATTAGAAAATCAAAGACGCGCCTTTCAACGTAGCAAGGATCACTATCGTCATACAATCTCTTACTGTGAAGAAAATATGCCCATTCTTGAGAAACGATTAAGCAAGTATGAAGGCGACATTCAACAGTCTGAAATATCGAAAGACCAGGCATTTTCTATGACGATAGGTAAGCAAGCTTTTGAGCAACGAGCTGAAGCAGGGGAATCCCTACACCGTCTTATCCGTCATAATCAAGCTGATATTAAAGAATTTCGCACCCTAGCCAGTTATCGAGGATTTGACATTAAAATGCTTAGTCTTCCAACAAATCAACCTCTTCCTGAAACCTTCTCTGTTAAGATTGTAGGAGAAAATCAGTATTCTGTCAGTTTAGATTTGTATTCTCCTTTGGGGACAATTCAAAGGCTTCAGCATACGATTGATCACATTAAAGAGGACCAAGTGAAAACTCAGAACTTATTGGATGAATTAAAGGATAAATTGACTACTGCTGAGGTAGAAATTGAGAAAAATTTTCCAAAGGAAGAAGACTATCAAACAAAAAAGGCCGAATACGATGTACTCGCGCCATTGATTGAAACAGAAACGGATTTAGATATTATTGATCAGGCCTTAAGACAATTCCACGAAAAAGGAAAAGAAAAGCAAGAACAACTTTCTTTTGAATTGGATTAAAAAATAGATATAAATAGCGGACAAGAAAAGAAAAGCGCGGTAGAATAAAGATAGAAAGAAACGAGGTAACAATTATGATGGAAGATACCTATTATCAATTAGAAGAGGCTTTGGTACAGGGATTTCAAACACCTGAAGAATACCAAGCCTACAAGGAGCTAAAGGAACATTATGAGGAAGTGACGGGGGATTACAGTTTTTCTAAACGAGAACTCACTAGTCAATTGGAAATCTCTCTTCAGAATCATCGAGGCGTTGACTTTGAAGAGCATGAAAAAGAGGAGTATTTGGACTTAGTTCAAAAGCTAGAGGAATTTGATTCCTCTCTTGCCACCCATTATCGTCAATTGATTGACTAGAAAGGAGAAAGTCATGAATGATTTACTCCTTATCCTAGTAATTTTTTTAGCAGTAGGAGGAATTCTCATTCTTTTATGGAGACTCTTTCTTATTGCCAGTGGACTTTTCCTGATTGGTTTTGTCAGTTTTCTTATTTTCGTGGAGGTCTATGGAATTTATTTGTTCTTTACTGAACCTAGTTTATATTTTGATGATATCAGACAACATGGTTTAACTAGTTTTACGTCTGTGTACCTTTTCATCAATCTGATGTTGGTTCTAGGATTCAGTTGGCGCTTCATAAACTCCAAAACTAAGGAAAGTATGTAAACTTGTTAGATGTTTAAAAAACTTTATCTGAATCTAAATTCGGATAAGGTTTTTTATTAGCCTTGATTCTTTCATACACTTCATAGCTAAATTGGAGCAATAATTTATGATAATTTTTATCCTTACTATTATTGCTTGTATTTATGGCTTGTTTATGTCGTTCAATATGAGAAAGAGCTCTTCTCAAATTTTCTTCTTTTAAATTTTTCATAGTTACATTATAAGATGAAGACATCTAGTTTTGATTTTTTTCTCTGAACTGTACGATTTTGCGCCTGAAATGTAGGAATTACCTTTCGTTGTGATGTGATAAAACTTTCAAGTTCTTTTTGTTATTCTTGACCTAGTTTTTATAGAAAGAAGGTCTAAGATGTTAAATAAAGTCAAAACTAAAGCCTTAATTAGTGTTGGAGCAGTGGCTGCAACTAGCTTTATTCTCATGATGGGATATACTGCTGGTCAACATTCTACTGCTAAACAAAGTCGCAAAGAAATCGAATTGGCTGCAGCTAAACTTGTAGAGGACAAACAAGAAGAAGATAAAGCCAGCATTTTGTCATCGGATACTGTAAAAGAATTTTTGACTCAGTACTATACGAAAGAAAAGCTCGGAGAAAATAATACACGTATTCAACCTTATATGACTGAATCAGCTTATTCTCAAGAATTGTCAAGTCAAAATGATGCCATGAACCAAGTGTATAAGGATTATATTTTGGATTATCATTTTGAAAAAGCGGATATCTTTGTCAATCAGACTACGAATCAAGCTATTGCCATGGTCTCTTATAATGTAACCTATGTATCTGATTTAAAGAATGCCAACCAATCAAAGACTAATCAGACAGAAACAAGAACAGTTAAGTTATCCTATTCTAAACTACCTGGTAAGTTATTGGTTAATCAAGTGCAGGTTTGGAAATCTGGGTTAGATGATTTAGATAAGGCAACTCCCAAAACTTTAGAAGAATCATCATCAATACCATCACTGCCAAATACTACGACAAAATGATGATATTGCATGGAAATAGAAGAATGTAAGCAAATTTCAATTCTTGATGTAGCAAGTCGTTTAGGTATCTCCTTTAAACAAGTTTCGAGCAGTGTCTATGAACATCCTGAACACGATTCATTTCGGATTTTTTCAACTACCAATACTTTCAAATGGTTTTCAAGAGATATTCAAGGTGATGTCATTGATTTTGTTCGACTTGTTAAGGGAATTTCCTTTAAAGAAGCTCTAGCCTTTCTTTCTGAAGAACCTTTTCAAAAAGAAGCTGTTCAAGAAAAAAGAGAGAGACCATTTTATTATCCTTTAAAGAGAATAGAAGATTCTAACTGTAGTCTGGCCAGATATTACTTAACAGAATGTAGAGGAATTTCAGAAGAAATTGTACAAAGGATGATTCAACAAGGTTTAATAGCACAAGCCAGCTGGAAAACAAATGAAACAGTTGAACCTGTTATCGTTTTTAAAAGCTTTAATCATCGTCACAAGCTGCAGGCAGCAAGCCTACAAGGGATTTATAAGAATCCCACTCTTTCTAGAGAGAGGTTAAAAACGATTCTAAAAGGAAGCCATGGACATATTGGAATATCCTTTGACATTGGTAAACCAAATAGACTGGTTTTTTGTGAATCGTTTATCGACTTGATGAGCTATTACGAACTTCATCAACAAAGTCTATCTGATGTTCGTTTGGTATCTATGGAAGGATTAAAAAGGTCTGTTGTCGCTTATCAAACTTTACGACTGATAGCTGAAGAAAATCAGAAGTTGGAATTTTTAGATACAGTAACACCTTCAAAGTTATTGCCTTTGATCAATACAATTCGTGATACCACTACCTATTTTGATAATCATCCTGATTTATTGACACTTGCGGTAGATTGTGATGATGCAGGAAAAGATTTTTCTGATAAGTTATCTCAAGCAGGATTGCCTGTTAAACTGGATTTACCTAATAATGAATTTGGGAAAGAAAAAATAGACTGGAATGATGTTCTTAGAGAAAAGAAATCAGATTTTCAATTTAAGATTGAGACTGCAAAAGAGAAATTGGGGAATCAACCAGTAAGGCAAACCTATCAATGTTTAGAATTGTGATAACAAAATCAAGATGTTTTAGCTAATATTAGAATGAAGGAGGATCGTATATGACCATTATTGAACGCTTAGAAGAAAAGGTCACTAGGCAAGAAAGTAAGGTAGCAAGAGAGACAGAAAAACTCGCTGCTTACAGAGAGCAACTGGAGACAGCGATGTTTGCGACGTTCAAAAGGCGTCAAAGCATTAGTCACATGAGTTTTGAAGAAGCTCTTGACCATGCCTTTGGTAAAGAAAGACAATTCGATGATTCTGAATTTAGAAAGGATGAAATGAGTGAATGACAAAAGATTGGAATTTTAATCAACCATTAGAAAGTAAATCAGAAAATCAAGAAGATCCAGATAAAATTGCGGCCTTATTTGGAAATCATCAAGGAGGTAATGATGTAAATTATGAAGCAGCTTTTCAAAAGCGCAAACAAGCACCTGTGACGGAATCAAATTCTAGTTCTAAACCCAAAGTTACAGAGGTTAGAACAGGAAAAGAGACAGATATCACTACAAGTTATCAGCAACATCTTAAAAGGCTGATTGCGGATAACAATAGCGATATTCAAAGTAGTCAAAAGAAAATTGAAGAGCTACATACGTTGATCGACACAAAGAATAAAGACAATAAGAAATTGCAGTCCATTTATGATGCGATTTCCGAATTACACTAAGCAGTCTTAAAAGGCTGCTTTTTTTGAGAGGTTATAGATGTTTACAAAACTTTTTAAGAAAAACCACGACAATAGTGATGTATTTAAGAAGCTAATTCATAGACTATCTGATATGTCTGTCCAAGATCTTGAAAAAATAGACCGATTGCTAGATATCATTTTCACTCCAGATCAAGGATCAGAAGAACTAAAAACAGAAGCAACTTACAGAGAAGAAACTTTGGATGACACATTAAAAGAAGCTAAGAATCAACTTCATAAGGAACAATTGGAGAAGAATTTAGAGAGATTTAGGAAAAATAGTCAATAACGCACCAATTTTGGTGCATTATGCTTTTTTATGCTATAATTGAATTATAAAAATAAAGGAGTTTGCCATGATTGGAAAGAACATAAAATCCTTACGTAAAACACATGACTTAACACAAGACGACTTTGCCCGAATTGTAGGTATTTCACGAAATAGTCTGAGTCGTTATGAAAATGGAACGAGTTCAGTCTCTACGGAATTAATTGACATCATTTGTCAGAAGTTTAATGTATCTTATGTCGATATTGTAGGAGAAGATAAAATGCTTAATCCAGTTGAAGATTATGAATTGACTTTAAAAATTGAAATTGTGAAAGAAAGAGGTTCTAATCTATTATCTCGACTCTATCGCTATCAAGATAGTCAGGGAATTAGCATTGATGATGAATCTAATCCTTGGATTTTAATGAGTGATGATCTATCTGACTTGATTCATACGAGTATCTATTTAGTAGAAACTTTTGATGAAATAGAGAGATATAGCGGTTATTTGGATGGAATTGAACGTATGTTAGAGATATCTGAAAAACGGATGGTAGCCTAATGGAAATCCAAGATTATACCGATAGTGAATTCAAACATGCTTTAGAGCGGAACATTCGCTCACTGACAAGAGGAAAAAAGTCCAGTAAGCAACCTATAGCGATTTTGCTTGGAGGGCAAAGTGGTGCCGGTAAGACTACAATTCATCGTATTAAACAGAAAGAATTTCAAGGAAATATTGTTATCATAGATGGTGATAGTTTTCGTTCTCAGCATCCACACTATTTAGAACTGCAGCAAGAATATGGCAAAGACAGTGTTGAATACACCAAAGATTTTGCAGGAAAAATGGTAGAGTCTTTAGTAAGAGAATTGAGTCATTTGGGATACAATCTTTTGATTGAGGGAACTTTACGGACAATTGATGTTCCAAAGAAAACAGCACAACTCTTGAAAAGTAGGGGATATGAAGTACAATTAGCCTTAATTGCGACAAAGCCTGAACTGTCTTATCTGAGTACCCTTATCCGATACGAAGAACTGTACGCTATCAATCCAAATCAAGCACGCGCAACTCCAAAAGAACATCATGATTTCATTGTTAATCATCTAGTTGATAATACACGACAATTGGAAGAACTGGCTATCTTTGAAAGAATTCAAATGTATCAACGAGATAGAAGTTGTGTATATGATTCAGGAGAAAATACAACTTCAGCGGCAACCGTTCTTCATGATTTACTATTTGGAGAATGGAATCAAGTGGAGAAAGAGATGCTTAAATCTGGAGAAGAAAGATTGAAAGATTTAACTAATCGAAATGGTTTGTAGAGTTAGATTTTTAAAATAAAGTCTATTGGATCGTCAATTAAAAAATAACGATCCTTTTTTATATTCTCTATTTTCTTCTTCAAATTTTTTCAAAAGTTTTAGCATTCTTCAGTGATGATTTCTTGTAGTTTATGATTATTTTAAATCCTGGGTGTTATTAAACTCTTGATTTTTTCAAGAAGCTATGGTATTCTTTTGTTAGTTAATAAACTTACAAAGGAGAAGAGATGTTTTCACCTACTAAATTAAAAGAAAAAAGAGAGAGTCAAGGCTTATCTCAATCTCAACTTGCTTCTAGTTTAGGAATTAGTAGAGCTTCATACTTTAATTGGGAATCAGGTAAAACAAAACCGAATCAAAATAATCTAAGCAAATTGAGTGAGATTTTTAATGTAGACCCTCGATATTTTGAATCAGAGTTTGAAATAGTAGAAACCTATCTCAAGCTAACTAAAAAGAATCAAAAAGCAACACTTCATTATGCTACAGAATTGTTGAACAAACAGAATGCGAAGGTTGTAGAAATTCCTGAGCGTTTTGCTTATAAAGTTTACGAAAAATTATCAGCTGGTACGGGAACAGCTTACTTTGATGATGGTAATTACGATACAGTTTATTTTAATCGTCAATTTGATTATGACTTTGCATCGTGGGTATCTGGTGTTTCTATGGAACCAACTTATAAAAATGGTTCTGTAGCCCTTATTAAGCAAACAGGATTTGACTATGACGGGGCTATCTATGCGATAGATTGGGACAGTCAAACCTTTATCAAGAAAGTTTATCGTGAAGAAAATGGGCTTAGATTAGTTTCACTCAATCGGAACTATCCAGATAAGTTTGCGCCTTATGATGAGAATCCTCGCATTATAGGGAAAATAGTTGGGAACTTTATGCCTTTAGAGGACTAAGTATGAGTTGGTTTGATTATAGTCTCGAACCTCAAAGTGACATTGCCTTTATTGATATGAAATCTTTTTACGCAAGTGTAGAATGTGTAGATAGAGGATTACACCCACTTAAGACTTCGCTTTGTGTTATGAGTCGTGCAGATAATTCTGCTGGTTTAATTCTTGCTTCCTCTCCTATGTTTAAAAAGGTCTTTGGAAAGTCGAACGTTGGACGTTCCTATGATTTACCTTTTGATGTAAAGACTCGCAAATTCTCTTATTATAATGCTAGAAAGCAAGGTTTACCGACAACGATAGATTATGTTCGTTATATAGAGGAATGGGCAAAATCAACTGTGATTGTTCCTCCGAGAATGGATACTTATATTGCTGTCAATATGGATATTCAAAAAATCTTTCAAGATTTTGCGGCATCAGACGATATCTATCCCTACTCAATTGATGAAGGATTTATTGATTTAACCAGTTCATTAAATTATTTTGTGCCTGATAAAAGTATTAGTAGGAAAGATAAATTAGATATTATTTCAGCGGCCATTCAAAAAAAGATTTGGAGAAAAACAGGAATCTATTCAACGGTAGGTATGTCTAATGCCAATCCCTTATTAGCTAAGTTGGCACTTGATAATGAAGCTAAAAAGACTCCGACAATGAGAGCCAATTGGTCCTATGAGGATGTCGAAAAGAAAGTATGGACTATTCCTAAAATGACAGATTTCTGGGGAATTGGAAATCGCATGGAGAAAAGATTACATAATTTAGGTATCTTTTCGATTAAAGAATTGGCTCAGGCTAATCCTGACTTGATTAAAAAAGAGCTTGGGATTATGGGACTAGAGTTATGGTTTCATGCCAATGGGATTGACGAAAGCAACGTTCATAAACCTTATAAGCCAAAGTCAAAAGGGATAGGGAACTCTCAAGTTTTACCAAAAGATTATATTAAACAAAGAGATATTGAGATCATACTTCGTGAGATGGCAGAACAAGTTGCAGTTAGATTGAGAAGATCTGGTAAAAAAGCAACAGTAGTTTCTATACATCTAGGCTACTCTAAAGTGGAACAAAAGCGTTCTATCAATACTCAAATGAAAATTGAACCAACTAATCAAACAGCACTACTGACAAACTACGTTTTAAAGTTATTTCACACTAAATATACTTCAGGAGCTATCAGGAATGTTGCGGTTAACTATTCTGGTTTAGTGGATGAATCCTTTGGATTGATTTCATTATTTGATGATATTGAGAAAATAGAAAAAGAAGAAAGGCTCCAGTCCGCAATCGATGCTATTCGAACAGAATTTGGGTTCACTTCACTATTGAAAGGTAATGCCCTAGATCAAGCTTCTAGAACAATTGCTAGAAGCAAACTCATTGGTGGTCATTCAGCTGGAGGATTAGATGGACTAAAATGATGAATCGTTCTTATTTACCTTTTGAGTCTGCCCGAGTATATCAGGATCGAGGCATGGCTAAGTGGATGGGCTTCTTTTTATCAGAACATTCCAGTTCTCTTTGGGCAGAAAAAAATAAAGAAGATATCTCCATTTCACTATCATTGGAAGAGAAAGTTCTATTTGTTCGTCAACTTTATACGAATGTATTCCCTGCAACTTTTGTTTTTAAGTTTTCTAATCAAAGAAAAGTAGTATCAGGTATTGTTAAAGAGATTGGAAAAGAGTTTATATCTATAAAATCAGACACTGGTTTTCTTCGATTAAAATGGGAAGATATACTCGATATACAGATAGAAGGGGAGGAATTACATGAATCGTAAAGAATTATATGATGATAAATTACAGCTAGATTATTTTTCAGATTCTTATTTACAGTTTGAGTCAGATTTTTACAAGTATTCAGCTTTAGATATACCATTAACATTTATCACAGATGATATTTTACGCACAATGGCTATGTCTCAAAAACATTATTTTAAACTTAACAAAAGTAAATCTTTAGACGGTCGTGATCATTACTTTGTTTTTTCTATCAAGATGAACAAAGACAGTAGTGGTATTAGACAGTATGAATATCAGAGACATTGTTTTAATTTGTAAGAGTCCGACAGGGCTCTTTTTTCTGTGATAATTTTATCAAAAAGTATTTGTTATACTTTTTTTAATTTAGATTTATCTTGGGGGTTTGGAGGCGGAGCCACCACATTGTCATATCGTTTGTTTTTTGAACCGTGAGGTTTGAAATGGCAGGCGATATGATTTTTGGGATATTGTGGACACAATATCTGAGCTCGCAAAGCCTTACAAGATGACACATTTTGTCTTTGCAAGTTTCCCGTGGTTAATACGGGGTCGGGGATTGTCCAACCATTGATGAAAGTGAGGAAATAGTATGTCAGAACAATACAGAGACATTCGCAAAGAGGTTAATTTAACTGCAAATGAATTGGAAATGATTGAAGTGATAATGAAAAATAAGGGATTTGAACATTTTTCGCCCTTTGCTCGAAATAAATTGCTGGAGGAAGAGTTTGAAATGACTGCTGAAAAGTGGTTTGCCCTCTGGCAATCCCAAAAACTAGAACAAATCAGTCGTGACGTTCATGATGTTTTAATATTGGCACAGTGCGAACATCAAGTTACCCAAGATCATGTATCTATTCTCTTAACCTGCGTACAGGAGTTGATTAAAGAAGTTGGAAACTCCATTCCCCTCAGCCAAGACTTCCGTGATAAATACATGAGGTGAGTACATGGAACATCGTTACCGAACCAATCTCAAGAAAGTGTTTCTGTCTGATAGCGAATTGAGTCAGTTGAAACATTGTATCGACCAAAGCGGTTGTCAATCTTTTTCAGAATATGCTCGACGAACCCTACTTGACCCTGGCATGAATTTCATCACCATTGATACAACTGGTTATCAAGATTTGATTTTTGAATTAAAACGAATCGGAAATAATATTAATCAAATAGCCAGAAGCATAAATTATTCGAATTTAATAACGGAAGTTGAGTTAAATGAATTGAGAAAAGGTATAGAAGAGTTAATAGTAGAAGTGGAGAAAGATTTTCTTATTCAATCTGAAAAATTGAGGAAATTTTATGGTCATCACTAAACACTTTGCGATTCATGGAAAAAATTATCGTAGTAAACTAATCAAATATATTTTGAATCCAAGTAAAACAAAAAATCTAGCACTAGTTTCAGATTTTGGTATGAGAAATTATTTAGATTTTCCTAGTTATAAAGAACTAGTGAAGATGTACAATGATAATTTTTTAAGTAATGATGGTCTTTATGAATTTCGTCATGATAGGCAAGAAGTAAATCAACGAAAAATTCATTCTCATCATATCATTCAGTCTTTTTCTCCAGATGACCATCTTACTCCCGAACAAATCAATCGGATTGGTTATGAGACAGTTAAAGAGTTGACAGGAGGTAGATTTCGTTTTATCGTAGCAACACATGTCGATAAAGGTCATATCCACAATCACATCATTTTAAATTCAATTGATCAGAATTCTGATAAAAAGTTTCTATGGAATTATAAGTCAGAACGTAATCTACGAATGGTTTCAGATCGTCTCTCAAAAATTGCAGGTGCAAAGATTATAGAAAATCGTTATTCGCATCGTCAGTATGAAGTTTATCGAAAAACCAATTACAAATATGAAATAAAACAACGAGTATATTTTCTAATAGAGAACTCGAAAAATTTTGAAGATTTCAGGAAAAAAGCAAAAGCTTTACATTTAAAAATTGATTTTAGACACAAGCATGTTACTTTTTTTATGACTGATTCAAATATGAAACAAGTCATACGTGATGATAAATTGAATAGAAAACAACCTTATAATGAAACTAATTTTAAGCAAAAGTTTGTTCAAAGGGAAATTATAAACATCTTAGAATTTCTACTTCCGAAAATGAAGAATATGAATGAATTGATTCAACAAGCAGAATTTTTTGACTTAAAAATAATTCCGAAAGAAAAACATGTTCTATTTGAATTTAATGGGATTAAGCTTTCAGAACAGGAATTGGGAAAAACGAATCAGTACAGTGTTAGTTATTTTCAAGACTATTTTAATAACAAAAATGAAACTTTTGTCTTAGATAATAAAAATTTAGTTGAACTTTACAATAAAGAAAAGCTAATTAAAGAAAAAGAGGTGCCGACAGAAGAGGTGTTATGGAAATCCTATCAAGATTTCAAGAGAAATAGGGATACTGTTCATGAGTTTGAAGTAGAGTTGAATCTTAATCAAATAGAAGAAGTAGTAGACGATGGAATTTACATTAAGGTACAGTTTGGTATCCGACAAGAAGGACTTATTTTTGTACCAAATATTCAAATCAATATGGAAGAAGAAAAAGTTAAAGTATTTCTCAGAGAAACTAGTTCTTACTATGTATATCATAAAGATTCAGCAGAAAAAAATCGCTTTATGAAAGGTAAAACTTTGATTAGGCAATTTAATGTTCAGTATGAACCGCAGTATATGTATAGAAGAATTCCTCTTAGCAAAATTAAAGAAAAAATAGAACAATTAGATTTTCTTATATCTGAGGAAAATAGTCCGAATGATTTTGAAGATATAACAAATGATTTCATTGCCCAAATATCATATCTAGAGAATATGATTGAACAAGTTCAAAATAAAATTAATGATTTAACTAATTTAGAAGAAGTATTGTTGAATGATACGACAAATAGTTCTAGCAATTTAGAAAATAGTATTCAAGGTAAAAGTTCAGTAGATATAATAGAGAAGGATTTATACTTCTATAAAGGAAGAATTGAAAAACTGAAGGAACAACATAGAGAAGCAATAAATTTATTTGAAATGTTTAATAAAACAATAAAGAAATATAAGAAAAAACAAAATATGAAATCTATTGAGGAAAATGAGATACATTTAGAGTAAACAGTTTCCTAAAAAGTATATATAGAATAGTTTCATGTGCCAATTTGTCACATATTTAAAAATAAGAAAATAACTATATTATACTAGTTTTAGGAGACAACAAATGTTGAAAAGGATTAGAGATTTACGTGAAGATGATGATTTGACACAAGAATATATTGCGAAAATCGTTTTGAATTGTACAAGATCATCTTATTCTAAAATGGAAGCTGGTAGCAGGCTAATCTCTATAAATGACCTTATCAAACTTGCAGATTTTTATAAGGTGAGTCTAGACTACCTTGTAGGTCGAGTGGATAATAAAGAAGACCATTACTCCAAAAAGTAGTAGGTTAAGAAAGCACATTGACAATTGAATAGTCCAAAATGGTACTTTCCTCATTTGTGGAGCAGTTTTGAATGGCTCGCCATGATAAGAGCGATATTAAAACCATCAATAAAATAGAGCGATACTTTATATGCCATGATACAAATGATATACAATGATACTTCTGACCGTTCAGGCTGCCAACGTAAAAGAGCAGCAAGTGAAATTCTTATGATGACTTCATCAGTCATGCCATGGAGGAGATTGATAAAAGATAAAAGGGAAGTGATTTTTTGAAATCAAATTTAGAAAATTATATAGTCGAGCTAGAGATGCTAAATCTATTATTCTTAAAAAAACTTATTAGCGAAAAAGAATATGAAAAAATAAAGCTGAAACTGCGTAAAATATACACAAATTAGCTGACCTTTTTTATTGGTTGCGGTAAAATAAATGCAGAGAAATAGGAGGTTAAGCCATGTCAAACAACGTTGAAATTATAAAAGCAAATCCTTTAGTAACTAGAAGAAATGATAATAGTGGTTCTTTATCGAGGAGAGTAGCAGCATATTGTCGTGTTAGTTCCGATAGTGATGATCAAAAAAATAGCTATGATTCTCAAGTTCGTCATTATAGAGAGTATATATCACAGCACCAAGATTGGATTTTGGTTGACATTTATGCTGATGAAGGGATTTCAGGAACTCAAGTTGGAAAAAGACAAGATTTTCAAAGATTGATTTCAGATTGCCTTGATGGAAAAATAGACTATATCATTACCAAAGCCATTGCTCGCTTTGCTAGAAATACATTAGATACTCTCAAATATGTTCGTTTGCTCAAAGATAAACAAATTGGTGTATTTTTCGAAGAAGAAAATATTGATACTTTAACTATGGATGGTGAGTTACTATTGACGATATTAAGTTCAGTGGCTCAACAGGAAGTTGAAAATACATCTGCCCATGTTAAAAAGGGTTTAAAAATGAAGATGCAACGTGGAGAACTTATTGGTTTTCAAGGTTGTCTTGGTTATGACTATAATCAAGATACAAAGTCGATATCAATAAATGAAAAAGAAGCCAAGATAGTACGTTATATTTTTGAACGATACATTGATGGTATTGGGGGTAGGGCAATAGCTAGAGAACTTGATGAACTAGGTTATAAAACTCCGAGAGGTCTTGATCACTGGCAAGATACAACAGTTTTAGGAATTATTAAAAACGAGAAGTATAAAGGTGATATTCTAATGGGAAAAACTTTCACTGTTGACCCCATTAGTAAGAGACGTTTAATAAATTTCGGTGAAGAAGATAAATACTACATTAAAAATAATCATGATGCGATAATTAGTCCAGAAATTTTTACACAGGCGCAAGAAATTCGATTACGGAGATCAGGAAACAAAAAAACCATAGCAAATATAAAAGGTAAACGAGAAAGATATTCAAGAATGTACCCTTTTAGCAGTAGATTAGAATGTGGTTTTTGTGGTACTGTTCTGTCTAGAAGAAGTTGGCACTCTAGTTCAGAGTACAAAAAGATTATTTGGCACTGTACAACATCTATAAAGAGAGGTAAAAAGTATTGCACTCATAGTAAAGGAATAGAGGAAAAAGCAATAGAAAATGCTTTTTTACAGAGCTACCAACAGTTGTTTTATGAAAATAATAACCTAACTGAAGACTTTCTTGAAATTATAAAAGAAGAGCTTACTGATGATACCTTAAAAGTGGAGTTGACAAAGATAATTAGTAAATTAAATTCGTTGTACAAAAAAGAAGAAAAATTAGTTTCAATGAATCTAGATGGAAAAATAAGTGATTCTGTATATGAAGATAAATTCAATCAAATACAAATTGAGAAAGAAAAACTTTTAGAAGAAAAAGTAAACTTAGAAGTAACTTTAAAATCAGAAGTTGATATAAAAAGTAGATTAGAGAATTTTAAAGAAATTTTAACTTCACAAAAAACTTTGACGGAGTTTGACAAGGATATTTTTGAAAGTATCGTTGAAAAAATAATAGTAGGCGGAATAAATTCTGATGGAGAAATTGATCCAGCAATGTTGACTATAATTTTTAAAACGGGAGATTCTTCGACTAAAGATGCAAAATCTTACAAATCTAAAAGAAAGAATGCTAAAATAGATAATGATAAATTGTGTTTTAATTCCGTAACCGATGAAGAAAAAAAGTGTACAAATAAAGAAAACAACGCACGTGGAGTGTGTTGCTCTGCTCGTAAAAACCTAGAAACCTTTGAATGAAAGGGATAATGAAAAGCCTTGATTGCAATGCTTTTTGTATTGGAGTGGGGAAGTATCAGAGTGAGAAAATTTTTGGAATGAATAGAAGTGATAGCTAGAAATTATCAGTTTCTATTTCCATTTACCCTGTGGGTACGTGTTTGTTTCCATTGACAAGGAGTTTGTGGGAATAGAAATGTACCCACCTTGTTTGAATCAAGTGAAGTGTAGTTGAAGGAAATCTGTTGAAAGCAATACTTCATTTTACCGAATAAGTAATAATTTAGGCAACTTCAAATCGATTAAAAAAAACTATTTTAAAGGTTAAGAGTAGACAAAAATTGTCCACTCTTTTTTGCAAACTCAATTTATCAATAAATGAAATGAGGGAATGTAAAATGAAATATTTTGAGGTTGAGTTAGAAAATCCTGATGAATTTTTAAAACTACAAACAGAAGATTTTGTGAAAGCTAATCGCTTGCTACTAAGGAAGATAATCCAGAGCGTTACAGTCTATGAAGAAAACTTCGTCATATCCTTTAAATCTGGCATCGAATTGGAAGTATGAGTCTCATTCCATAACTTTTATATTGAACATATCATCTTGTTGTGTTATACTATAAATTGATATAAACAAAGATGTAGGAGGAACCGAAACTATGACAGCCTCAATGCGTTTAAGATAAGCTGGCAATAAAAAAAGCAGAATCTATACCCGATGATAGGCTTTTTTGTTGTGCTTATTTATACGATATTGAGCATTCATTAGTTACGGTGAGGATATTGGTTATTTAACTATACCTTTATTTAACTATGTCTTTAATATGAATGTTTCCAAATTGTATGTATGCAGACCAAAAGCCACATTGTGGGGTTTGGCCTGCATTTTTTATTGCCTAGAATGCTATTCAAAATAGAAATTCAAGCAAAATAATATGCAGGAGATAATATAAATGGAAAAATACAACAATTGGAAACGAAAATTTTATGCAATATGGGCAGGGCAAGCAGTATCATTAATCACTAGTGCCATCCTGCAAATGGCGATTATTTTTTACCTTACAGAAAAAACAGGATCTGCGATGGTCTTGTCTATGGCTTCATTAGTAGGTTTTTTACCCTATGCGATTTTGGGACCTGCCATTGGTGTGCTAGTGGATCGTCATGATAGGAAGAAGATAATGATTGGTGCCGATTTAATTATCGCAGCAGCTGGTGCAGTGCTTGCTATTGTTGCATTCTGTATGGAGCTACCTGTCTGGATGATTATGATAGTATTGTTTATCCGTAGCATTGGAACAGCTTTTCATACCCCAGCACTCAATGCGGTTACACCACTTTTAGTACCAGAAGAACAGCTAACGAAATGCGCAGGCTATAGTCAGTCTTTGCAGTCTATAAGCTATATTGTTAGTCCGGCAGTTGCAGCACTCTTATACTCCGTTTGGGATTTAAATGCTATTATTGCCATCGACGTATTGGGTGCTGTGATTGCATCTATTACGGTAGCAATTGTACGTATACCTAAGCTGGGTAATCAAGTGCAAAGTTTAGAACCAAATTTCATAAGGGAGATGAAAGAAGGAGTTGTGGTTCTGAGACAAAACAAAGGATTGTTTGCCTTATTACTCTTAGGAACACTATATACTTTTGTTTATATGCCAATCAATGCACTATTTCCTTTAATAAGCATGGAACACTTTAATGGAACGCCTGTGCATATTTCTATTACGGAAATTTCCTTTGCATTTGGGATGCTAGCAGGAGGCTTATTATTAGGAAGATTAGGGGGCTTCGAAAAGCATGTATTACTAATAACAAGTTCATTTTTTATAATGGGGACCAGTTTAGCCGTTTCGGGAATACTTCCTCCAAATGGATTTGTAATATTCGTAGTTTGCTGTGCAATAATGGGGCTTTCGGTGCCATTTTATAGCGGTGTGCAAACAGCTCTTTTTCAGGAGAAAATTAAGCCTGAATATTTAGGACGTGTATTTTCTTTGATCGGAAGTATCATGTCACTTGCTATGCCAATTGGGTTAATTCTTTCTGGATTCTTTGCTGATAAAATCGGTGTAAATCATTGGTTTTTACTATCAGGTATTTTAATTATTGGCATTGCTATAGTTTGCCAAATGATAACTGAGGTTAGAAAATTAGATTTAAAATAAACAATATTGGAGGAATATTTATGTATCTTATTTTCATGTAACTCTTCCTGCTAAAATCGCAGGGTTTTCCCTGCATACAAGCAAATGAAAGCATGCGATTATAGACAGGAGGAAATGTTATGGAATTAATATTAAAAGCAAAAGACATTCGTGTGGAATTCAAAGGACGCGATGTTTTAGATATAAATGAATTAGAAGTATATGATTATGACCGTATTGGTTTAGTAGGAGCAAATGGTGCTGGAAAAAGCACTTTACTCAGGGTACTTTTAGGAGAATTAACTCCCCCAGGATGTAAAATGAATCGTCTGGGTGAACTTGCCTATATTCCCCAGTTGGACGAAGTAACTCTGCAGGAGGAAAAAGATTTTGCACTTGTAGGCAAGCTAGGTGTTGAGCAATTAAATATACAGACTATGAGCGGTGGTGAAGAAACAAGGCTTAAAATAGCACAGGCCTTATCGGCACAGGTTCATGGTATTTTAGCGGATGAACCTACGAGCCATTTAGACCGTGAAGGAATTGATTTTCTAATAGGACAGCTAAAATATTTTACAGGTGCACTGTTAGTTATTAGCCATGACCGCTATTTTCTTGATGAAATAGTAGATAAAATATGGGAACTGAAAGATGGCAAAATCACTGAGTATTGGGGAAACTATTCTGATTATCTTCGTCAGAAAGAGGAAGAACGTAAGAGCCAAGCTGCAGAATACGAACAATTTATTGCGGAACGTGCCCGATTGGAAAGGGCTGCGGAGGAAAAGCGAAAACAGGCTCGTAAAATAGAACAGAAGGCAAAAGGTTCTTCAAAGAAAAAAAGTACTGAAGACGGAGGGCGTTTAGCTCATCAAAAATCAATAGGAAGTAAGGAAAAAAAGATGTATAATGCTGCTAAAACCCTAGAGCACAGGATTGCGGCCTTAGGAAAAGTAGAAGCTCCGGAAGGCATTCGCAGAATTCGTTTCAGGCAAAGTAAAGCATTGGAGCTCCATAATCCATACCCTATAGTCGGTGCAGAAATTAATAAAGTATTTGGGGATAAGGCTCTGTTTGAAAATGCATCTTTTCAAATTCCGTTAGGAGCAAAAGTGGCGTTAACTGGTGGTAATGGAATCGGAAAAACAACTTTAATCCAAATGATCTTAAACCATGAAGAAGGAATTTCTATTTCGCCTAAGGCAAAAATAGGTTACTTTGCACAGAATGGTTACAAGTACAACAGTAATCAGAATGTTATGGAGTTTATGCAGAAGGATTGTGACTACAATATATCAGAAATTCGTTCAGTGCTAGCATCTATGGGGTTCAAACAGAACGATATTGGAAAAAGTTTATCTGTTTTAAGCGGTGGAGAAATTATAAAATTGTTGCTTGCTAAAATGCTCATGGGTAGATATAACATCCTAATAATGGATGAACCCAGTAACTTCCTTGACATACCAAGTTTAGAGGCTTTGGAAATACTAATGAAGGAGTACACCGGAACTATCGTGTTTATCACCCACGATAAACGATTACTCGAAAATGTAGCAGATGTAGTTTATGAAATTAGAGATAAGAAAATAAATCTGAAACATTAAATTTAAGGTAGTCGCTGGTCAGTATAGTCTGTTCTGGTTGGCGACTCCATTGTTAAAGAGTATAAAGACTTTAGATTTTATGAATATTAAAAATAGGAACAGTCAATTGAACTGCTCCTATTTTTCTGCTAAATATATTGTAGTTTTCTTATATGTATAATGATAGATTAGCGGATTCTCATCTACGGTACTTACTTCAAATATGAAGAAGTGATCGCGGTTATCTCTGGACTTTTCCTTATTGAGGACAAAGTAATTCTTACGTGAAGTCGCCATTGTTTTTAGGATATCATCAGTTAGGAAGGTCAATGGAATATTCATGTTAGAGTAGCGGTAGAAGTCACGTTCAAAATCTTGGTAGCTCTCGCTATAATAGTCCATTTGTAGGTGATTACGCTGAAACTCAAGCTGATTCATAGAGCACCTCCTCGACAAGTTCAATACTAATAATGTCTTTTAATTTCAAATTGATGTGACCTGTTGTAGTTTTTATCAAAATGAAATCCTTATTCAGACTTGGTATTGTTCCAGTGTGGGAAACACGCTTGTTTTTTTCAATCACTTGAATGCGTGTGTGTAGCTGCCCAGCGTATACTTGACTGAGGAGTAATAATTTCTTCTCCATTGACAAATCTGACATGTACGTTACTTTGTTTGTATCATCAGAGAGTGCTGATGTATGCTCAGATAGGAAAAAGCCCATCCATTTTTGCATCTTTGTATCCTGGTACTCTCTTGCTGACTGAAATGGTAAGGATGAACGGTCAATCATTTTAATCCCTCCAATCCACCAGCGGAATGACCGCCAATAAGTTTACTGCGTTCAATATTTTAGGAACCTTCAGTTAGGACGGTTCCTTTTTGTATGGCTAAAAAGCCAAACTGTTCTCTGACAACATCAATAGCTGTCTGAAGTCTATTTTCTTTTTCAATTTCTTCTACATCATGCAAAATGAGGACAACCCTTTTACTACCAAGGTGTTCTGTGCAGAATGCGGTTCAGCTTTTGGACGTAAGAACTGGACGACCAGTCGTGGCAAACGTAAAGTTTGGCAGTGTAACAACCGTTATAAGGTAAAGGGACAGATTGGTTGTCAGAATAACCATATCGATGAGGGAACACTAGAGAAAGCTGTAATGATGGCAGTTAAACTACTGAGTGAGAATATGGATTTGTTGCATGGAAAGTGGAATAAGATCTTGGAAGAAAACCAGTTATTAGAAAAGCATTACAGTGTGTTACTGGCTGAATTGATAAATAAGGAGTGTTGGGAATATGATTCCTTTGAGATGTGTCAGGTACTAGATAGTATTTTGATTTCGGAGGATGGACAGATAACCGTTAGATTTTTGGAAGGAACAGAAGTTGATTTATAAGGCTGTAGGCATAGTATAGTTCACTATGTTTGCAGCCTTTTTTCTTGTTTAGTGGTATAATTATATGTAGGATTTTTTTAATATCGGTTACTTTTTATGAATTAACCAAAAAACTAAAATGGAGTTGTTTTATAATGAGATATTCTGAAGAAGCATTACAATCATGGATTAAGCCGTTATCTGCCACTGAAGAAACACGGGTTGAAAATACTATTGGAATGATTAAAGATGCAATAGAAAGGAGTGGGCTCTCTTCAAAGTATGAATATGAAATTTTTGCCCAAGGTTCTTATGCAAATAATACGAATGTAAAGAAAAATAGCGACATTGATATCTGTATCATGGTGAAATCTTTATTTTATTGTGAGTATGTAGATGGGTTATCGGACCTAGACTATAATTACTCTAGTAGCAGCACCAATGCTAATGTATTTAAAAACGAAGTGATTAAAGCGTTAATTTCAAAATTTGGTGCAGAATCAGTTTCTATTGGCAATAAGTGTATCAATATTAATTCTAACTCATATCACGTAAATGCAGATGTAGTCCCATGTTTTCAATATCGAAATTATAGATATATTGGTAGCAGGTCATCTGAAAAATTTGTTGAAGGCATCAAATTTTTTACCTCAAACGGAAATTATGAAGTAATTAATTATCCTAAAGTTCATATACAAAATGGTATCTCTAAGAATAAATCTACTCACTATAAATATAAATATTTAGTTAGGATTATGAAGCATATTAAGAACGAGATGCAGGAGCTAGGATTGACAAACGAACGCATTTCTTCATATTTGATAGAATGTTTGGTCTGGAATATACCTGAACAGATGTTTTTCAATAGTAATAGCTACACAGGGTTGTTACAGCAAGCGTTATATTACATAGTGTCTCAAGTGAATTTAAATTGGGTTGAAGTAAGTGGAATGTATTACCTTTTTCGTTCAGAGCAGAAATGGAATTTACAGGATACAAAAACTTTTTTAGTTAGAATGATTGAATTTTTGGATTATAAATAAAACTTATGAATGAACAGCAGAAAAAATTTTTGAATATTACAATATGGGTTTTTGCAATTTGCTTGTTATTAAGATTGTTAATAAGTGGCCAAGAGATTGCAGTGAATCTTAAATCTGATATTTTGGCATTGGTATATTCAGCCATTGGGTATATTGGTGAAGCTATATCAGTTACAGCAATTATTATGGCTATTTTTGAAAAAACAGCATGGCGGTGGCCATTACTATCTAAGATTCATAATGTTCCAATTTTATTTGCGAATTATGTAGGTAGTTTCAAGACGGACTATGATCAGAATGAAAGAAATTGTGAACTTACTATTGAACAGTCATTTACGACTATTAAAGTTAAGTTTAAAACGGGTGAAAGTTCGAGCCATAGCATTACAGCATCAATTATCAATGATAATGGAACACAAAAATTAATTTATACATATTTAAATAGCCCAAGGGCTGAATTGCAAAGTCCTATACATTATGGGACGGTAATTCTTGATATTGATAATCCAAATCAACTAGAAGGAAATTATTATACTAATCGAGGAACCAAAGGTTCAATGAGTTTTGAGATAAACAACCCTTCTCGCTAGTTGGATTTGTAAAGATTTAAATAAAGAAAGAAGAACTAACTATCGGAAACTTGGCATAGATGTAACAATACTGTATATTAACGAAGCCGTAAATACTCGCATTAGTTACGTTTAATAGTTTAATACGGATATTCAGCAGCTTTGATTTCGTTTCACAGTATAGGTAGTAACCGTCAAGACATGTGGAGGCGGTAGTTTTGATGTCAAAAGTTGCAACCAGTGAATAAATGAAGTGTAGAAAATAAAGGCTTGTTCAATTCAACATATGATGAATTACCGGCACCCAAACCAAAGAAAAAGAAATCATTAAATTAGAAGTTGTAGGGGGGAAGAATGAGAATCGGAGTTATTCAAGCAAGTTCGCAAGCGACCAAAAATCAAATAATCTATGATGCTGTATTAAAGTATGCTCCAAAGAAATCTGAGGTTATAAATTTTGGCTGTACGATGGAAGAAAATGAAAAATACTCGTATATAGAAATTTCTATTCTTATAGGTATCTTATTGGCAAGTAGGACAGTTGATTTCGTTGTTACGGGCTGTTCTTCCGGACAAGGAATGATGCTTGCTTGTAATAGTATGCCTGATGTCATTTGCGGATATGCACCTACACCGAATGATGCCTATTTATTTGCTCAGATTAATAATGGAAATGCGATATCATTACCATTAGGTGAAAATTATACATGGTCAGGTACTGAAAATCTTGAAAGAACAATAGAAGCTCTTTTCTCGGAGCCATTTGGACAAGGATACCCCAAAAGTGAGGCAGAGAGAAAGGTAAGAGATGCTGAGAAACTTAAAGAAATAAGAAGAATCGGGCAGGTTCAGTTTGAAGAATTCGCAAATGTACTAGATATATCATTGTTTGAATCAATCAAGAGGAAACAGAATGTAATTCAGAATGTAAAGGCGTATGGGAAGAAAGAAATAGCTGATTTAATGAAATGAGTAAATCACAGTTTGTCGGGGTAATACCTTTTAACGATAACCTTATGCTATCGTCAAAAGGTTTATAGACATGTTCCCACATACATGTTCACTTGGCATACATAGTGTTCACTCGTTTTATGTCGAGTGTGTGGTACTGCTTTTAAGAGCTGATTGAACAAGGAAAATTAGCTAGTGAAAGTCCTACAGTAAGGAGTTTAAACATGAAATTCCATGAATTTGGTAATAAGAATTTGCCTCCTATTTTACTGATACATGGTGGTGGCAGTTCTTGGTGGAATTATCTTCGTCAAGCACGAATCCTGTCAGAAGAATACCGTATTATTCTACCCACTTTGAATGGCCACGGAGAGGAATATCAACTTGATTATGTTTCTACTGAAGATTCTGCTTTGGAGATTCTAGACTATATCAAAGCAAACTGTGGTGGGAAATTGTTTGCAATCGGTGGTGTTTCACTTGGTGGTCAAATTGCCATGGAGCTTTTATCTTTAGATAGTGAAATTGCTGAGAAGGCCATCATAGACGGAAGCCTCTGTATTCCTCAACCAATGTTATCTAAAATCAGCATCTTTCTAGTGTCTCTATTTGGTAAATTGATGTTCAATAAATTCTCTTGCAAACTTCAGTTAAGCATGATGAACAAACTCTATCCTAAACTGGCTTATCCAGAGGAAATAAAAACTTATTATTTGGAGGATCTGCCAAGGACACCTGACAAAACATTGGTAACCATTTACAAAAACTATATGGGGCGTTACAAGCTGAAAGATATGATTTCTGCTAGCAAGGCTCAGGTTCTGTATATCTATGGTGAAAAAGAATTGAACGGTGTCAAAGCATCGGCGAAATTATTTCAGCAGCTACATCCAAATACGATTTTGTATGAAGCAAAGGGTTATAATCACGGTTATTTATCATCTTACCTACATCAGGAGTGGATTGATTTAGTTGAGCCATTTTTAAAGAGCAATCCATTGGGGATATGTAATGAATCTTATATGTAACAAGGAGGAATCTGATGCTCGGAGCAATTATTGGAGACATTGTAGGTTCTGTTTACGAATGGAACAATATCAAAACGAAGGACTTTCCTTTATTTCGGAAGGACTGCTTTTTTACAGATGACACGGTTATGACCTGTGCTGTTGCAGAAGCGATTATGAATGGGGGACAAAAAGACGACTTCATTGACGCGATGAAGAAATATGGCAGACTGTATCCGAATGCTGATTATGGTGCTCGGTTTAATGCATGGTTAAACAGAGATAACCGTGAGCCTTATAATAGCTTTGGGAATGGATCAGCTATGCGTGTTTCTCCATGTGCTTGGGTCATGGACTGTGATGTCTATGAGAGAACCGGAATGTGGTCATCATCTAGAGAACTTGCGAGTCTTTCTGCAGAGGTAACCCATAATCATCCAGAAGGTATTAAAGGTGCTATGGCTACAGCTGATGCTATCTTTCTTTGTCGTTTTTACTTTGGTGGTTATTGTAGAGAATACGAGCAACCAATCAATGACAATCATACAGAGTGTAAAAGACGGATTAAGGATTATATAGAGAAGACATACGGCTACAATCTATCTCAAACTTTAGATGAAATCCGCCCTAACTATCGTTTTAACGAAACATGTCAGGAAACTGTCCCTCAAGCCATTATCGCCTTTCTTGAGAGTACAGATTTCGAAGATGCGATAAGAAATGCCATCTCACTTGGTGGCGACAGTGATACACTCGCAGCAATCACTGGCAGCATAGCAGAGGCAGCTTACGGTATCCCTGATTTGATCAAGGAAAAGGCCTATTCTTACTTGGATGAACCCTTAAAGGATGTAGTTATACGATGGGAAAACAGAATAAAAGCTTATTAATCTCCAGTACGTCAGATTTCTCTTTTCTATATTTTCATTGTATAATGAGAGTACATTTAGTTACATACGACGAAATGTAAACATTTCTATTTAAAATTAAGGAGAAATTAATGAAAAAAGCAATGGTAATTATCAACCCTACCTCTGGTGGGGAAAAGGCTTTGGATTATAAAGAAAAGCTGGAGAATAAAGCAAAAGAATATTTTGAGCACGTAGAAACCAAAATTACTGAAAAAGCGCTTGATGCAACACATTTTGCTGAAGAAGCTTCTCGTGAGCAGTACGATGCAGTGGTTGTGTTTGGTGGAGATGGGACTGTCAACGAAGTCATTTCGGGTATTGCTGAGAGAGACTACATTCCTAAGTTAGGAATTATCCCAGGCGGGACGGGAAACCTCATTACAAAACTGTTGGAAATCAATCAAGACATCGATGGCGCGATTGATGAACTGGATTTCAACTTAACCAATAAGATTGATATCGGTAAAGCGAATGACAATTATTTTGGTTATATTTTTAGTATCGGTGCTCTTCCTGAAGCGATTCACAATGTTGAAATCGAGGACAAGACAAAATTCGGTATTTTAGCCTATGCTGTAAATACCATGAAGTCTGTCATGACGGATCAGGTCTTTAACATTAAGGTTGAGACAGAAAATGGAAATTATGTTGGTGAAGCTAGTCATGTTTTGGTTCTCTTGACAAATTACTTCGCTGATAAGAAAATCTTTGAAGAAAACAAAGATGGCTATGCCAACATTTTGATTCTGAAAGATGCGTCTCTGTTCTCTAAATTATCCGTTATTCCTGATTTACTAAAAGGGGATGTTGTCGGTAATGATAATATTGAGTATATCAGAGCGCGTAATATTAAGATCTCTTCAGATAGCGAATTGGAGTCAGATGTTGATGGCGATAAATCGGATAACCTACCTGTAGAAATCAAAGTTCTAGCTCAACGAGTAGAAGTATTTTCAAAACCGAAAGAGTAGAAGGTAAAAATTAGTTTATTATTCACAACGAAATTAAATTCTATACCAACGATTGGAGGAGGAATGAATTCTCTATTTGATGAATTTCGAACAATTTGTTCTCATTTAAACCAAATCGGAATCACACCGACTCTCATGGGGTCCTTGGGTTTTGAATACCGTTCAAATGAAGAATGGAGGCCGTCTGACATTGACATTCATGTGCCTGGTGATCCTAGAGGTTGGGAAGCACCCGATCATCTCAGAATTTATGAGTGGGACAAGATAATGAAAGTGATGAAACACTTAGATTATGCCTTAATAGATATTCATGAGCATGAATTCCAAAAAGATGGTCTGAGTGTTGAGTATGGAAGTATCGATTCTTTACCTGATTTTGCAGGAGTTTCGGAATCGGATATAGAGCTGATTCATCTCGAAAACATCACTTTTCGCATTCCAAATCTAGAACAGTTTTTAAGTATTTACAAGGCTTCTTCCCAAGATTCTTATCGAAATGAGCACAATAACAATAAGGATTTTAAAAAAATTGAGTGGCTGGAAAGACATTTGTAAATCATCATTTGGAAAGTAGCAAGTTGTAAGACTGGCTGCTTTTTTATTTATAGAACCAAACCACTAGAATCTACGGATAAGCCTTGAAAATAAAATACGAAAGTAGTATACTAGAATCACAATTATGAAAACGTTTGCGTAAAATTGGAATTAAAACTTTAGGAGACAAATTGATGGAATTAAGTGCTATTTACCATAGGACTGAGTCGGAGTATGCCTATCTTTATAAGGATAAGAAGATTCATATTCGGATTCGTACTAAGAAAGGGGATATTGAAAGCATCAACTTGCATTATGGGGATCCTTTTATCTTCATGGAGGAGTTTTATCAAGATACAAAGAAAATGGCCAAGATAACTTCTGATGCCATCTTTGATTATTGGCAGGTTGAAGCGTCCGTCGACTTTGCACGTATCCAGTATCTCTTTGAACTCAAGGATAAAGAAGGCCAAAGTATTTTGTATGGTGATAAAGGTTGTGTGGAAAATTCTCTAGAAAATCTTCATGCTATTGGAAATGGATTTAAGTTGCCTTATCTTCATGAGATTGATGCCTGTCAGGTTCCTGATTGGGTTTCAAATACGGTATGGTATCAGCTATTTCCTGAGAGATTTGCTAATGGAGATGCTCTATTAAACCCAGAAGGGACTTTAGACTGGAATTCATCTATCACACCTCGAAGTGATGATTTCTTTGGTGGTGATTTACAGGGAATTATTGACCATCTGGATTACTTGCAAGACTTGGGCATTACTGGACTGTATCTTTGTCCTATCTTTGAATCTACGAGCAATCACAAGTACAATACGACAGATTACTTTGAAATTGACCGTTATTTTGGAAATAAGGAGACCTTTCGTGAGCTGGTTGAGCAAGCTCATCAGCGTGGTATGAAAATCATGCTGGATGCTGTATTTAACCATATTGGTTCGCAATCGCCTCAATGGCAAGATGTTATCGAAAACGGTGAGGAGTCTGCTTACAAGGATTGGTTCCGTATTCAACAATTCCCAGTGACAACTGAAAAGCTAGTCAACAAGAGAGAGTTGCCTTATCATGCTTTTGGTTTCGAGGACTATATGCCTAAGCTAAATACAGCCAATCCAGAGGTCAAGGACTATCTATTAAAGGTTGCGACTTATTGGATTGAAGAGTTTGATATCGATGCTTGGCGTTTGGATGTGGCTAATGAGATTGACCATCAGTTTTGGAAGGATTTTCGTAAGGCAGTTTTAGCTAAAAAGTCTGATCTTTATATCCTAGGAGAAGTCTGGCATACGTCTCAGCCTTGGCTAAATGGAGATGAGTTCCATGCGGTCATGAATTATCCTTTATCTGATAGCATCAAGGACTATTTCTTACGAGGTGTTAAGAAGACGGACCAGTTCATCGATGAAATCAATGGCCAATCTATGTATTACAAGCAGCAGATTTCAGAAGTTATGTTTAATCTCTTGGATTCGCATGATACAGAACGAATCTTGTGGACGGCCAATGAAGACGCTCAACTGGTTAAATCAGCCCTATCCTTTCTCTTTTTACAAAAAGGAACACCCTGCATCTATTACGGAACAGAGTTAGCTTTAACCGGAGGTCCAGACCCAGATTGTCGTCGTTGTATGCCTTGGGAACGTGTATCAAGTGACAATGATATGCTGAATTTCATGAAGCAGCTGATTAATATTAGAAAACAAGCGTCATCAACCATTCAGCATGGTAAGTATAGCCTAAAAGAAATCAAACAAGATATAGTAGCTCTGGAATGGACATACGAAGGCCGGGTCCTTAAAGCAATCTTTAACCAATCAAAAGATGATTATCTTTTGGAGAAAGAAGCAGTAGCACTAGCAAGCAATTGCCTAGAATTGGAGAATCAGCTTGTCATCTCTCCAAAAGGATTTGTGATTTTTCATTAAAGAGCAATTAAGAGTGACAGGAAAATTGTAGAATAGAGAGCATTTTACAAACAGACTATTTGTCGTCTTGATACAAATGATATATAATTTAACATAGAGAAAATAGGAGGACTAATCGAATGGAATTAAAAGATTTTACAGAAAAAGAACAGAAAATGATTAAGAAGGGACTTACGACGTCTAAGATTAGTGACAAGGAAACTGCTGAGAAGATTCTTGCACTAGTACCACAAGACTTGATTAAGAGAATCCCATTTTTCGTCAGAAAACATGCTACGACCCGTACGATTAAACGTATTTCAATTGAACACCCTGAACTCTATGCTGCAGCTCAAACAAGTGGTGAAATTCCAGAAAAAGAACGCGAAGAATTGCGTCAGATTATCACAACTATCTTTGAACAAAAGATGAATAAGCATAGTATTAAATAGAGAATGAAAAAATATTTTATTGGAGGTTTGGGAAGCAATGTCTATCATAGCAAGGATTTTCTTCAAGAACTAAATTCGCAGATTTATTTTCTAAATCCATATAAAAAGTATCTTCGAGATGAAACAGAATTGAAATCATGGTTTAAAAATGAGATTGTAGAGGAAGAATCTATATGTCTGATAGGTCATTCTCTTGGAGGAGATTTGGCGCGTTATCTTGCATCGGAATTTTATGAAGTGACAAAACTGATTCTTTTGGATGGTGGCTATCTAGATTTAGATAAGATTTTACCTTTAGATACAGAGTTAGAGGAAACTAAAAACTATATGGAATCTCAAGTCGTTTCGGACTTAAATGTTCTTATTTCTAAAGAAAAATCCGAAGCAAAGCATTGGTCAGAAAATATGGATAAAGCCGTAAGACAGTCCTATCACTGGAATTCTGAGCATAATAGATATGAGTTATCTATAAATTATGAAAATATAGAAGCGATACTCAGCCTACGGAGGAAAATACAAGCTTTTAAAAGAGAAGTGGGAGATACCTTGTTTATCAGTCCTTGCTATTCTAATGAAGTTACATGGAGAGAGGAAGCCTTAAAAGAATTGCCAGATTATTTTGATACTATTTTTCTAGAGAACTTTGGTCATGAGCTTTACACTGAAGTACCCAAAGAAATCGCTAGTATGATTAATGAGTGGCTCTCTTATTCTCAATGAGCTACTTGTATTGCTTGAAAAAAGCATGTTTTTGCCAATGCTAATAAACGAACTGCTTTATTCGTTTTGGTGAAATTTATACAATTAAATGGCTATCGTTTTTCTGTTACCATTAAATAAGCACAAGATTCGTTAAGATACATTTAAAAGAACTAGTGGACTAGTTCTTTTTATATTCGCTTTCACATTATACAACTTATACAAATCTATATAAAATATTATTTTTCCGAACAAAAATAGATATTTTTTCAAAAAAGTACTTTACAGAGTGTTAGAAGTATGTTATATTAATAAAGCTTAGAAAATGAGATGATGTTTTCTAGCAAATATAAACCCGAGTAAAAAACGCCTACGGACAGGCAGGGTTGAATGCCGAAGCGTGGTTGAAAAACCACATTATTGATAGGGTTAAAAGCCTACTTTTATAAGTTGATGTTAGGACACTTGTCCTAATTCATAAATTTTTAGTGTGGTGAAAGCACACGTCATCTTGTGAAACGATCAATAAAGTACGTAATATTTGCTACTAGAGAGTTAGGAAACATCGGGAACAGACATACTCAACAGAAACAAACATAAAAACGTCAGAAGATTGCAGAGCAGGTGAAAACCTGCTCTTTTTTCATGAGTCAACCTTTAGTCCCCTTCGTCTTCTTGAAGCGCTAAAAATACGGTAAAGGAGTATGTCTTGAAAAAGTTAGATCAAAATCAAGCCCCAATTTATGAGGCCATGGTGAAGTTACGCAAGAAAAGGATTGTTCCCTTTGATGTTCCAGGTCACAAGCGTGGACGAGGAAATCCAGAACTTGTTGAACTACTAGGAGAAAAATGTGTTGGAATTGATGTCAATTCGATGAAACCCTTGGATAATCTTGGTCACCCCATTTCGATTATTCGGGATGCAGAGGAGCTGGCTGCAGATGCTTTTGGAGCTAGTCATGCTTTTCTAATGATTGGTGGAACAACTTCATCGGTGCAGACTATGATTCTGTCAACCTGCAAGGCAGGAGATAAGATTATTTTGCCACGTAATGTCCATAAATCTGCTATCAATGCGCTGGTTCTATGTGGTGCCATTCCCATCTATATCGAGATGAGTGTGGATCCTAAGATTGGTATCGCTTTAGGTCTTGAAAATGACCGAGTAGCCAAGGCCATAAAGGACCATCCAGATGCCAAGGCCATTTTGATTAACAATCCTACTTACTACGGAATCTGTTCAGACCTAAAGGGTTTGACAGAAATGGCTCATGAAGCTGGCATGATGGTTTTAGTAGATGAGGCCCACGGAGCGCATTTGCATTTCACTGATAAACTTCCAATTTCTGCTATGGACGCAGGGGCTGATATGGCAGCAGTTTCCATGCATAAGTCTGGTGGGAGTTTGACCCAAAGTTCGCTTCTTTTAATCGGGGAGCAGATGAATCCCGAGTACGTTCGTCAGATTATCAACCTGACCCAGTCAACATCTGCCTCTTACTTGTTGATGGCTAGTCTAGATATTTCACGTCGCAACTTGGCTCTTCGTGGTAAAGAGTCGTTTGAGAAAGTCATTGAGCTATCCGAGTACGCTCGTCGTGAAATCAATGCTATCGGTGGATACTATGCCTACTCAAAAGAGTTAATAGATGGTGTGTCGGTCTGTGATTTTGATGTAACCAAGCTGTCAGTTTACACTCAGGGTATTGGCTTAACAGGTATCGAGGTTTATGACCTCTTACGAGACGAATACGACATTCAGATTGAGTTTGGTGATATTGGCAATATCTTGGCCTATATTTCGATTGGTGACCGTATCCAAGACATCGAGCGCTTGGTTGGTGCTCTTGCTGATATCAAGAGACTCTATTCACGAGATGGGAAGGACTTGATAGCTGGAGAATATATCCAGCCCGAGTTGGTGCTGTCTCCACAAGAAGCCTTCTATTCAGAGAGAAAAAGTTTGTCTTTAGACGAATCTGTTGGACAAGTCTGTGGGGAATTTGTCATGTGCTATCCTCCAGGAATCCCTATCTTGGCTCCTGGTGAACGCATTACACGTGAAATTGTAGAATATATCCAATTTGCTAAGGAACGTGGTTGCTCCCTCCAAGGGACGGAAGATCCAGAGGTCAATCACATCAACGTCATTAAAAGAAAGGAGAACTAGATGGATTTATGGTTTTCTGAAGTTCATACTCCAGATGTGAAATTGTCCCTGAGAACAGCCAAGCAACTCTACGCTGGTAAAAGTGAATGGCAGGATATCGAAGTCTTGGATACACCAGCTTTTGGAAAGATTTTGATTTTAAATGGGCACGTCTTGTTCTCAGATGCTGATGATTTTGTCTATAATGAAATGACCGTTCATGTTCCCATGGCTGTCCACCCAAATCCCAAGAAAGTCTTGGTTATTGGGGGTGGTGATGGCGGTGTCGCCCAAGTATTAACACTCTATCCTGAACTGGAGCAAATCGATATTGTGGAACCGGATGAGATGTTAGTTGAAGTCTGTCGTGAGTATTTTCCAGACTTTGCTGCGGGGCTAGATGATCCTCGTGTCACCATTTACTACCAAAATGGGCTACGCTTTTTGCGAAACTGTGAAGATGATTACGACATTATCATCAACGATGCGACAGATCCATTTGGCCATACGGAAGGGCTCTTTACCAAGGAATTCTACGGCAATAGTTATAGGGCTCTGAAGGAAGACGGTATCATGATTTACCAGCATGGGAGTCCCTTCTTTGACGAGGATGAGTCAGCTTGCCGAAGCATGCACCGCAAGGTCAATCAAGCCTTTCCAATCAGTCGGGTTTATCAGGCCCACATTCCAACCAGTCCAGCTGGCTATTGGTTGTTTGGATTTGCATCGAAAAAATACCACCCTGTCAAAGATTTTGACAAGGAAGGCTGGAAAAAACGCCAGCTTTTCACAGAATACTACACTGCAAACTTACACGTGGGAGCCTTTATGTTGCCCAAGTATGTTGAGGACATTTTAGAAGAAGAGGAAGGAAAAAAATGAGTCGTTTACTAGTTATTGGATGTGGGGGAGTTGCCCAAGTTGCTATTTCAAAGATTTGTCAAGATAGCGAAACATTTACAGAGATTATGATTGCTAGCCGTACTAAGTCAAAATGTGATGACTTGAAAGCTAAACTGGAAGGCAAAACAAGTACAAAGATTGAGACAGCTGCTCTTGATGCTGACAAGGTAGAAGAAGTGATTGCCCTGGTTGAAAGCTATAAACCAGAAGCTGTTTTGAACGTAGCTTTACCATATCAAGATTTAACCATTATGGACGCTTGTTTGGCAACAGGTGTTCACTATATCGATACAGCCAACTACGAAGCAGAAGACACAGAAGACCCTGAATGGCGTGCTATTTATGAGAAACGTTGTAAGGAACTTGGTTTTACTGCTTACTTTGACTACTCATGGCAATGGGCTTATCAGGAGAAATTAAAAGAAGCTGGCTTGACTGCTCTGCTTGGATCTGGCTTTGACCCAGGTGTGACTAGTGTCTTTTCAGCTTATGCCCTCAAACACTATTTTGATGAAATCCACTATATTGACATTTTAGACTGTAATGGTGGTGACCACGGTTATCCATTTGCGACAAACTTTAACCCAGAAATCAATCTCCGCGAGGTTTCTGCGCCAGGTTCTTACTGGGAAGATGGAAAATGGGTCGAAGTCAAAGCTATGTCTATCAAGCGTGAGTATGATTTCCCTCAGGTTGGACAAAAAGACATGTATCTCCTTCACCACGAAGAAATCGAATCATTGGCTAAGAACATTCCAGGTGTCAAACGGATTCGTTTCTTTATGACCTTTGGTCAATCTTATCTAACTCATATGAAATGCTTGGAAAACGTTGGTCTCCTTCGTACGGATGCCATTAACTTTAACGGCCAAGAAATCGTTCCAATCCAATTCTTAAAAGCCTTGCTTCCAGATCCAGCCAGCCTTGGACCACGTACTGTAGGTAAAACCAATATTGGATGTATCTTTACAGGTGTAAAAGATGGCGTTGAAAAGACCATCTACATCTACAATGTTTGCGACCATCAGGAATGTTACGCAGAAGTTGGTTCACAAGCAATTTCTTACACAACTGGTGTTCCAGCCATGATTGGGACAAAATTAGTGATGAATGGTACTTGGAAACAACCTGGAGTTTACAACCTTGAAGAGTTTGATCCAGATCCATTCATGGAAGCTTTGAATGAGTATGGTTTACCTTGGGTTGTGGTTGAAAATCCACAAATGGTGGACTAATGAAGCTAGAACAAGTACCAACACCAGCCTATGTTATTGACTTGGCCAAGTTAGAAGCCAATTGCCACATTCTACAATATGTTCAAGAAGAATCTGGTTGCAAGGTTTTGCTTGCCCAGAAAGCATATTCCCTCTACAAAACCTATCCCTTGATTAGCCAGTATCTATCAGGTACGACAGCCAGTGGACTCTATGAAGCCAAATTAGCAAAGGAAGAATTCCCAGGGGAAGTTCATGTTTTTGCACCAGCCTTTAAGGATGAGGACATGGAGGAACTGCTTGAGATAACAGACCATATCGTTTTTAACTCAGAGAGACAGTTGCGTAAACATGGGGCCCGTTGTCGGGATGCTGGTGTAAGCGTGGGTTTGCGACTCAACCCTCAGTGTTCAACTCAAGGAGATCACGCTCTCTATGATCCTTGCGCCCCTGGCTCCCGTTTCGGAGTTACTCTAGACAAGATACCGAGTGATTTCCTAGATCTAGTTGATGGACTTCATTTTCATACCCTTTGCGAGCAGGGGGCAGATGATTTAGAGACAACTTTGAAAGCAGTAGAAGAGCAGTTTGGTTCTTACTTACATCAAGTTAAATGGCTCAATATGGGGGGCGGTCACCACATCACAAGAGAAGATTATGATGTGGACTTACTGATTTCAGAAATCAAGCGTATCCGAGAAACTTACAATCTTGAAGTCTATATCGAGCCGGGTGAAGCCATTGCGCTCAATGCGGGTTATCTAGCAACTGAAGTATTGGATATTGTAGAAAACGGCATGGAAATCTTGGTTTTAGATGCCTCCGCGACTTGCCATATGCCTGATGTACTTGAGATGCCCTATCGTCCACCTTTGAGAAACGGCTTTGAGGCACAGGAAAAAACCCATACCTATAGACTTTCTTCTAATACTTGTCTGACGGGCGATGTAATTGGTGATTATAGCTTTGAAAATCCAGTCCAAATCGGAGACAGACTTTATTTCGAAGACATGGCCATTTATTCTTTTGTCAAAAATAATACCTTCAACGGTATTGGTCTCCCAAGCCTTTATATTATGGATGAAAATGGAGATTGTGACTTGGTAAAGGCTTTTGGTTATCAAGACTTTAAAGGGAGATTATCATGATGGACAGTCCAAAAAAATTAGGCTATCGCATGCCAGCAGAGTACGAAGCACACCATGGTACCCTCATGATATGGCCGACTCGACCAGGTTCATGGCCTTTTCAAGGAAAGGCTGCCAAAAGAGCTTTCGGCCAGATTATTAAGACCATAGCAGAAGGGGAAGCCGTTTATCTCTTGGTGGAGCGGGACTATCTATCAGAAGCCCAATCTTATCTTGGAGATAGCGTTATTTATTTAGACATTCCCACCAATGATGCCTGGGCCCGTGATACAGGTCCGACTATTCTTGTCAATGATAAAAGAGAAAAGTTGGCAGTCGATTGGGCTTTTAATGCCTGGGGTGGCACCTATGATGGTCTTTATCAAGATTATGAAGATGATGACCAAGTAGCTAGTCGTTTTGCTGAGGCCTTGGAAATGCCTGTCTATGATGCCAAACCTTTTGTACTGGAAGGCGGCGCTATCCATAGCGATGGTCAGGGAACCATTCTCGTGACTGAAAGTTGCTTGCTTAGTCCTGGGCGTAATCCTCACCTGACTAAAGAGAAAATCGAGAATACCTTATTAGAGAGCCTTGGAGCTGAAAAAGTTATTTGGCTTCCTTATGGTATTTATCAAGATGAAACCAATGAACACATTGACAATGTTGCTGCCTTTGTTGGTCCTGCAGAGCTTGTTTTGGCTTGGACGGACGACGAAAGTGATCCTCAATATGCCATGTCAAAAGCAGATTTCGAACTCTTAGAGCAAGAGACAGATGCAAAAGATCGTCACTTCACCATTCATAAGCTTCCTATCCCAGCTATTCGTCAGGTTGTAACCAAAGAGGATTTGCCAGGCTACATCTATGAAGAAGGAGAAGAAGAGCGATACGCAGGTGAACGACTAGCAGCTTCCTACGTAAACTTTTATATCGCCAACAAGGCTGTCCTAGTTCCTCAGTTTCAAGATCAAAACGACCAAGTGGCCTTAGATATCCTCAGTAAGTGTTTTCCAGACCGTAAAGTTGTCGGAATACCAGCCAGAGATATTCTCTTAGGTGGTGGCAATATCCACTGTATCACCCAACAAATCCCAGAATAGGAGAAAAAGATGAGAAATGTAAGAGTTGCAGCCATTCAGATGCAATGCGCTAAGGATGTGGCAACAAATATCCAAACCGCAGAGCGTTTAGTACGTCAGGCTGCAGAACAAGGTGCACAAATTATTCTCTTGCCCGAGTTATTTGAACGTCCCTATTTCTGTCAGGAACGTCAGTATGACTACTACCAGCATGCCCAATCGGTGACAGAAAATACTGCCATTCAGCATTTTAAGGCGATTGCTAAGGAACTACAAGTTGTTTTACCGATCAGTTTCTATGAAAAAGATGGCAATGTCTTATATAACTCTATTGCTGTCATTGATGCAGATGGGGAAGTGCTGGGTGTTTATCGAAAGACCCACATACCAGATGATCATTATTATCAAGAAAAGTTTTATTTCACGCCTGGTAACACTGGTTTCAAGGTATGGGATACTCGGTATGCCAAGATTGGTATTGGTATCTGTTGGGATCAATGGTTCCCCGAAACAGCCCGCTGTCTTGCGTTAAATGGTGCTGAATTGCTCTTTTATCCTACAGCCATCGGTTCAGAGCCGATTTTGGATACAGATAGTTGCGGTCATTGGCAACGTACCATGCAAGGGCACGCAGCAGCAAATATTGTCCCAGTTATTGCAGCCAATCGCCATGGTTTGGAAGAAGTCACTCCAAGTGAGGAAAATGGTGGACAGAGTTCCAGTCTTGACTTCTACGGTTCATCCTTTATGACGGATGAAACAGGAGCTATTCTAGAGCAAGCTGAAAGACAAGCTGAAGCTGTTCTGTTAGCTACTTATGACCTAGATAAGGGAGCAAGCGAACGCCTAAACTGGGGCTTGTTTCGAGATAGAAGACCAGAAATGTATCAACGTATTACGGACTAGTAGGAGAGAAATGAGAGATTCATTCTGCTAGACTCGTTTTCACTAGCAACTATAAGGATACAATGTTATCTAGTAAGTGGATTTTATATTTTAACCCTCTAAGGCTTTCTCGCACTTTTATGCGAGGAGCTTTTTCTGTTTAAGCTTTATCAATAAAAATGCTATAATAGTTGCAGAAAGGTTGGTGTTTATGGCTAGGATATTGGTTATTGAAGACAATAGTGACATTCAAGAGATTTTACGAACACTTCTTACTGAGGAGCATGAGGTGATTCAAGCCTTTTCCGGTACAGAAGGAATCATGCTTTTTGACCAAGGTGGGATTGACCTCGTTTTACTAGATATCATGCTTCCTGGGAAAAATGGGGATCAGGTTTTAAAAGCTATCAGGGAACAAAGTCAAACTCCAGTCATTATGCTAACAGCTTTGAGCGATAAGAAGTTAATCAGTCAATACCTCTTAGACGGTGCCAATGATTACATAGTCAAACCTTTTGATTTGGACGAAGTCTTTGCCAGAGTTACTGTTCAATTACGCCAAAGTGCAGAAAAACAGCCTGTGAAAATAGAAAAAACTGAAAATCTGCCACTAAACTTGAAAAATATCCAGTTTGATGCAGAAAGTTTTGAAATTAAAAATAGCCAGAAAACGATTCGCCTTGCCAAGAAAGAATGCTTGATTCTCCAAACTCTCCTCAAACATCCTAAGAAAATTTTCACCAAGGTAGAACTTTATGAATTGGTCTGGGAGGATAGCTACCTACCTGGAGATAATACTCTCAATACGCATTTGAGTAATCTTCGTAAAAAATTAAACCAGCTTGACCCAAATCAAGAATATATTGAAACCATCTGGGGAGTTGGGGTAAGATTAAAAGGAGACAAGCAATGACCTACATGATAATCTTTGTTCTACTGATACTCCTAATTATTTTATCGATTGTATTAATTCGCTACCATCTAGCACTTAAAAACTTGAGTCAACAGATTGAAGACAAGATTCTTACGGGTAGTATGAAAAGAGTAGGGGTTAGCATTTTTTCCAAACATTTTTTACATCTCTACCAGCAAATTGAGAATCTATTTCAGGAAGTAGAGCAATCTCGATTGGTGATGAAAAGGGAAAAGCAGACTCTGGATATGGCCATCAGCAATATCGCCCATGATATTCGGACCCCTCTGACTATCGCTTCAGGATACACCCAACAATTGATAAAATCTCCTGAAGACAAATCAGAAACCTTACAAAAAGTAGCCCAGCATCTTGATTTAGTTTCTAAACGTTTGGAGGCTCTCCTAGAATATCGTCGTTTGATGGAAGGAGCTGTCAAACCGAAACTGGAAGAAGTGAATCTTTCAGCTTTTATCACCAAAAAGACTTTGGCTTATTATGATGTTTTTCAGGCGGCAAATATCACGCTTGATTTTAAGGTTGAAGATGATTTAAAAATGAGGACTGATGAAAACTTGCTGGATCGCATTTTACAAAATTTGCTTGGAAATGTCCTCAAACATGGCAAGGAAGAAGCGCGGCTATCTTTGAAAAAGGAAAAGGCACAGCTTGTCTTAGAGATTGCAAACCTTGTTAAACAGCCCATCAAAAAAATAGAAAATCTCAGCAACCGTTTTTATTCTGAAAATCTATCTGATACGGAAGAATCCTCTGGTTTAGGCCTTTATATCACTGAGGAATTATGTCATCTTCTCGGTACAGAGATGAAACTAAGCACAGATGGGAAATGGTTGTCGGTTTTCATTTATTTTTAACAAAAAGAAACCTCCTCTGTAGGCTAGAGGAGGTCATTTTTTATAGGCTTTTCTTTTTGAAAACTGCCAGTCCACTTAGATTAAAGATTACAATAACAGCTAAGGTAACTATAAGGGTATAGAAAATGGATTCACTATTAGCAGTCATAGCATAGGAAAAATGCAAGGACAAATATGGTAAATATTTGATATTTGGAAAAATGATCATTGGCATAGAAAGGATGATAGAGCTAATCAGATAACCAATAAATACGGCAAGATAAGAATGAGTCAGGTAGAGAATAAAGGAAATAATCGAAAGCCAAGCGAGAAGGCAGAGAAATTGAAGGAAAATCATTGAGAGGAGATTAGTAACAAAACCATCAGGTATCGTACCAAGTCCGTTTAGTAGAGTTGAGGGAACAAAAGCAATCACAAGGCTGGCGATGAGTTGCAAGAGAGCGATGCTTGCTAGTACAAAGGATTTAGCGAAGAAAAATTCTGTACGAGAAACGCCAACTGTCAAACTATTTTTATAAAGCTTGCCGATTAGATCGACCCCAAGAACTAAACATGTTAGAATAATGCAGAGAAAAACAAGGTTTGAATCATTGCTAGACGCATTGATAAGAGCTTGAATACCGTCCCAACCATGGGTTGGAATTTCTGGTTCTTCTGTCTGGATTGCCATCAGATGGCCAGTAGCCCCGATAGTGGCACCCAGTAGCAAGAGGACAAAGAGAATGAATTCTGTAATCCAGAATCCTTTGGAGCGGAAAAGACGGTAAAAGTCTGCTTGAATGGTATGTATCATGATTTTCCTCCTATTGGACCAATTGAGTGAAGTATTCTTCTAGGTTTTGACGGGCATAGTAAATCTCGTCAATGGCAACATCTGCCAAGGTTAATTCCTTGAGAATCTGTTTGACATCTTGTTCCTGACCAAAGATGTGAATTTCGTTTTCAGGATTAACAACCTTGAACTGGAGCTGGATTTGTTCTTTCAATACTTGACAAGCTTTCTCTTGGTCGGCTGTCTTAAGCACAATATAATCCTCACTTAGTGTTTCAAATTCAGCTTTGCTGATTTCACGGATAATCTTGCCTTGATCTAAAATACCAAAACGATTAGCTAGGAGATAGAGTTCTGACAAGATATGGCTAGAGATGAGAATGGTGATCCCTTTTTCTTGATTGAGCCGTTGAATCATGAGGCGAAATTCTTTGATACCGATTGGGTCGAGACCGTTGATAGGTTCATCTAATATCAGGAAGTCTGGTTTAGATAGAAGGGCAATGGCGATACCAAGTCTTTGTTTCATTCCTAGCGAGAAATCACGAAAGACTTTCTTACCTGTATCTGTTAAACCTACATAGTCTAGGGTTTCTCGAATGACTTGATCAGCATTTGGAATATGGCGAATCATACAGTAATATTTCAGATTTTGATAGGCTGTTAAGTGATTATGAGCTACAGGTGATTCAATAACAGAACCTACTCGAGATAGAGCCTTGGTCCACTCATTTTCCGATTGGCTAGAGAAGAGGGAAACAGTCCCTTTATCCGCAAACAGTAGTTGCGTAATGATTTTTATCAATGTGGTTTTCCCAGCTCCGTTCTTTCCGATAAGTCCATAAATATCTCCCTCTCTTATCGTTAGATGAAGATCCTGAAGAATAGCTTGTTTGTCGAAGTTTTTGGACAATCCATGAATGTCGAGTACTGTTTTCATGATTCTCTCCTTTTGATTTATTTTGTTAACTTTAGTATAAAGCATAGAAATCAAAGAAAACTCAAGTATTTCTAAAGAGTTTCTAAAGTTTTAAGAATTCTTAAATATCAAAACCCAGTTGACACGAACTGGGCTTCTTAATTATAAAATATATTTCTCAATGGCACGCGCAACACCGTCTTCTTCGTTGCTTGCTGTAACGGCATCAGCTAGGGATTTGACATAATCGCTGGCATTTCCCATTGCAATGCCAAGTCCTGCAAACTGGAGCATTTCAATATCGTTATTAGCATCGCCCATAGCCATAATTTCTGATGGCTCGATATTCAAAATCTCTGCCAGTCGTGAAAGAGCAGTAGCCTTTGTCGTTCCAAGTGGCATAGCTTCATAAATGACAGGCTGCGAACGAACGCCACTGAATCGTTGACAGAGTTCCCCAGCAAAGCGCTCCTCAAAATCGTCTGTTTGCTCTTTTGTACCCAAAAACATACCTTGGAACATACGGTACTTACCACTGGTAGCTTCCTCAAGGGAAATTTCAGTCAGGTCTGAAAAGACTAGCTTGGCATCATTTTGAACAATTTCATTAGGCTTGCCACCGAGGACAAAATAATGCTCCTCATCAAAAAGAGTTAACTGAACATCACTTTTTTCAGCTAGGTCATAGAGGTACTCGATGTCTGCTGGACTGAGTTCTTGCCAATCAACCAGACTCCAATCACTTGTCTGGTGAGTTGAGCAACCGTTGTTAACAATTACATACTCATTCTGGAGGTCAAGCCCCAGTTTTTGATAGTAGGGGAGGACACCGAAAAGCGGGCGACCTGTACAGAGAACCAGTTTGACACCTTTTTCAATAGCTTGGTGAATAGCAGTAATGTGAGCTTGTGGGATTTCCTTGGCTTCATTGAGGAGGGTTCCGTCCATATCCAAGGCTAGTAGTTTAATCATAAGACTTCCTTCTTTTTCTTTTGGTATTATTATAGCATACTTTAGAGGAAAGGAGGAGGAATCTTCGGGCTAATCATGGTATAATAAAAGGTAATGAAAAATTCTAACGAGGCTGAGATGAAATTACTTTATACAGATATTCGGACTTCTTTGACAGAAATTCTAACCAGGGAGGCTGAAGAGCTAGTTGCTGTGGGCAAGCGGGTCTTTTACATCGCCCCCAACTCTCTTTCTTTTGAAAAGGAACGCGCCGTGCTGGAATGCTTGTCCCAGCAGGCTTCTTTTGCGATTACCGTCACGCGCTTTGCGCAGATGGCTCGTTACCTGATTTTGAATGACCTACCTGTCAAGACCAGTCTAGATGATATTGGTCTTGGGATGGTCTTTTACAGATGTCTTGCCGAACTTGATCCTAAGGATTTACGTGTTTATGGAGCTATCAAGCAGGATCCTCAATTTATCCAGCAGTTGATTGATTTTTATCATGAGATGACCAAATCTCAGATGAGTTTTTTGAACTTGGAGAGTTTGACGGATGAGGACAAGCGAGAAGACTTACTCTTGATTTTTGAGAAAGTAACGGCCTATCTTAACCAAGGGCAGTTAGCTCAGGGAAGTCAGTTGTCCCATTTGATTGAGGCTATTGAGAATAACAAAGTTAGTAGTGATTTTACTCAAATCGCCTTGGTTATTGATGGATTTACTCGTTTTTCTGGTGAGGAAGAGCGAATTGTGGACCTACTTCATAGCAAGGGTGTTGAGATTGTTATTGGGGCTTATGCTAGTAAGAAAGCTTATACCAGTCCCTTTAGCGAGGGCAATCTCTATCAAGCCAGCGTGGAGTTTCTCCATCATTTAGCTGCTAAATACCAAACGCCTGCTCAAGACCGTTCTAAAACTCATGAGAAGATAGATAGTTTTGACAAGGCCTCTCGTTTGTTGGAGTCTTCTTATGACTTTTCAGAACTCGCTTTGGATGTCGATGAGAAAGACCGTGAAAACTTACAAATCTGGTCTTGTTTGACGCAAAAAGAAGAGTTGGAGTTGGTAGCCCGTAGCATCCGTCAGAAATTACATGCCAATCCAGACCTGAGTTACAAGCATTTCCGTATTCTCTTAGGTGATGTGCCTTCTTATCAATTATCTCTAAAAACGATTTTTGACCAGTATCAGATTCCTTTCTATCTTGGTAGAAGCGAATCTATGGCTCATCATCCCTTAACACAGTTTGTCGAGTCTATTTTAGCTTTGAAACGCTATCGTTTCCGTCAGGAAGATTTGATTAATCTCCTCAGAACAGGTTTGTATACCGACCTTAGTCAAACTGATATTGATGCTTTTGAGCAATATCTCCGCTATCTTGGTATCAATGGCTTGCCAGGCTTTCAGAAAACCTTTACCAAATCCCACCATGGAAAATTTAATCTGGAACGTTTAAATGCTCTTCGTCTGCGTATTTTAACACCTCTTGAAACCCTCTTTGCCAGTCGAAAACAAAAGGCTGAAAATCTCTTGCAAAAGTGGAATGCCTTTCTAAAAGAAGGAGCAGTAACTAAGCAGTTACAAGATTTGACAGCCACTATGGAAGCTGTAGAGCAGGAAAGACAGGCCGAAGTTTGGAAGGCTTTCTGTCATGTTTTAGAACAATTTGCGACTGTTTTTGCTGGTTCGCAAGTTAATCTAGAGGACTTTCTAGCCTTGCTCCATTCTGGAATTAGTTTGTCCCAATACCGTACCATTCCAGCAACAGTGGACACTGTCCTGGTGCAGAGTTACGATTTGATTGCACCACTGACGGCTGACTTTGTCTATGCCATTGGGCTGACTCAGGACAATTTACCAAAAATTGCGCAAAACACCAGTCTTTTGACAGACGAAGAAAGACAGAGTCTAAACCAAGCGACAGAAGATGGGGCGCAATTACTGATTGCCAGCAGTGAAAACCTCAAGAAAAATCGCTATACTATGCTTTCCTTGGTCAATTCTGCTCGTAAACAGTTGATCTTGTCGGCTCCAAGCCTCTTTAACGAAAGTGAAAGTAAGGAATCTGCCTATCTTCAAGAGTTGGTCCATTTTGGATTTAGTCGAAAAGAGAAGAGGTTGAATCACAAAGGGCTGTCTAAGGAGGATATGGGCTCATATCACAGCCTTTTGTCTAGCCTGATTGCCTATCATCAGCAGGGTGAGATGAGCGAGACTGAGCAAGATTTGACCTTTATCAAGGTTCTGTCACGTGTCATGGGTAAAAAACTTGACCAGCAAGGTCTGGAAAATCCTGCTATCCCAACCAGTCCAAGCAGTAAGCAGTTGGCTAAGGATACCTTACAAGCTCTCTATCCTACTGATCAGGAGTTTTACCTGTCTACCTCTGGTTTGACGGAGTTTTATCGGAACCAATACAGTTATTTCCTCCTCTACGTTTTAGGCTTGCAAGAGGAATTGCGCCTACGTCCGGATGCTCGTAGTCATGGGAATTTCCTGCACCGCATTTTTGAACGTGCCTTGCAGTTGCCTAACGAAGATTCCTTTGACAAACGTCTAGAACAAGCTATTAAAGAAACCAGTCAAGAACGGGAATTTGAGGCTATTTATCAGGAAAGTTTGGAAGCCCAGTTTACCAAGGAAGTTTTGTTTGATGTTGCACGGACGACTGGACATATTCTCCGCCATAATCCAGCCGTCGAGATCATCAAAGAGGAAGCGAACTTCGGCGGCAAAGATCAAGCCTTTATTCAATTGGACAATGGTCGCAGCGTCTTTGTACGAGGTAAGGTTGACCGGATTGACCGTTTAAAAGCTGATGGAGCAATTGGAGTTGTAGACTACAAGTCTAGTCTAACTCAGTTCCAGTTTCCTCATTTCTTTAATGGCCTCAATTCCCAACTGCCAACCTATCTAGCTGCCTTAAAAAGAGAAGGGGTGCAGAACTTTTTCGGCGCTATGTACTTGGAAATGGCTGAGCCTGTCCAATCTCTGATGGCCGTTAAAAGTCTGGCAGGTGCAGTAGTAGAAGCCAGCAAGTCAATGAAATACCAAGGGCTCTTCTTAGAAAAAGAAAGCAGTCATTTGGGCGAATTTTACAACAAAAACAAGGCCAATCAGCTGACAGATGAGGAATTCCAGCTCCTACTTAACTATAATGCCCATCTTTACAAGAAAGCAGCTGAGAAGATTTTAGAAGGTCAGTTCGCCATTAACCCTTATACTGAAAATGGCAGAAGTATTGCACCGTATGTTCAGCAACATCAAGCCATCACAGGATTTGAAGCCAATTACCACTTAGGCCAAGCACGTTTCCTAGAAAAGTTGGACTTAGCTGATGGCAAACGACTGGTCGGAGAAAAACTCAAGCAAGCTTGGTTTGAAAAAATAAGAGAGGAGTTGAATCGATGAAGCCTATTCCCTTTTTAACTGAGAAGGAAATTCAAAAACTGCAAGAAGCAGAAGCGCACTCGAGCAAGGCACAAAAGAAAACAGCCGAGCAAATCGAAGCCATCTACACTTCTGGTCAGAATATCCTGGTTTCAGCATCGGCTGGCTCTGGGAAGACTTTTGTCATGGCCGAGCGTATTCTGGACCAATTGGCGCGTGGTGTCGAAATTTCTCAACTCTTTATCTCAACCTTTACCGTTAAGGCTGCGACTGAGCTTAAGGAACGTTTAGAGAAAAAAATCAGCCAACAAATCCAAGAAACGGATGATGTCGAGCTCAAACAACACTTGGGCCGCCAGTTGGCAGACCTACCCAACGCAGCCATCGGAACCATGGACTCTTTCACACAAAAATTCCTTGGCAAACATGGCTATCTGATTGATATTGCGCCTAATTTCCGTATTTTACAAAACCAGAGCGAGCAACTCCTTCTAAAAAACGAAGTCTTTCATGAGGTCTTTGAAGCCCATTACCAAGGAAAACAGAAAGAGACCTTTAGTCATTTGCTGAAAAATTTTGCAGGGCGTGGCAAGGACGAACGGGGGCTACGTCAGCAAGTCTATAAAATCTATGACTTCCTCCAATCCACCAGCAATCCTCAGAAATGGTTAAGTGAATCTTTCCTCAAAGGCTTTGAGAAAGCTGATTTTACCAGTGAAAAAGAAAAACTGACTGAGCAAATCCAGCAAGCCCTTTGGGACTTGGAAAGTTTCTTCCGTTATCATCTGGATAATGATTCCAAGGAATTTGCAAAGGCTGCTTATTTAGAAAATGTTCAGTTGATTCTGGATGAAATTGGCTCATTGAATCAGGAGTCCGATAGTCAGGATTATCAAGCGGTTCTTGCGCGTGTTGTCGCAATTTCGAAAGAGAAAAATGGTCGAGCTCTGACAAATGCCAGTCGTAAGGCTGATTTGAAGCCACTGGCCGATGCCTACAACGAAGAGAGAAAGACCCAGTTTGCTAAACTAGGACAACTAGCAGATCAGATAACGATTCTCGACTATCAAGAACGTTATCATGGAGATACCTGGGAACTAGCTAAAACCTTCCAATCTTTCATGAGTGATTTTGTGGAAGCTTATCGTCAACGTAAGCGCCAGGAAAACGCCTTTGAATTCGCTGATATCAGCCATTACACCATTGAGATTTTAGAGAAATTCCCGCAAGTTCGTGAAGCTTATCAGGAACGTTTCCACGAAGTCATGGTCGATGAGTATCAGGATACCAATCACATTCAAGAACGGATGCTGGAATTGTTGTCTAATAGCCACAATCGCTTTATGGTGGGAGATATCAAGCAATCTATCTATCGTTTCCGTCAGGCAGACCCGCAGATTTTCAATGAGAAATTCCAACGCTATGTGCAAAATCCAAAAGAGGGCAAGCTCATTCTCCTCAAGGAAAATTTCCGTAGCGGTTCAGAAGTGCTGTCAGCAACCAATGATGTTTTTGAGCGTCTTATGGACCAAGAAGTCGGCGAAATCAACTATGATAACATGCACCAGCTTGTCTTTGCCAATACCAAACTGACTCCCAATCCAGACAACAAGGCAGAATTTCTCCTCTATGACAAGGACGACACAGATGAGGAAGAAGAGGGGCAGGCAGAAACGAAACTAACAGGCGAAATGCGCTTAGTCATCAAGGAGATTCTGAAACTCCATAAGGAACAAGGTGTTACCTTTAAAGAAATTGCCCTTCTGACCTCAAGTCGCAGTCGTAATGACCAGATTCTTCTCGCCCTGTCTGAGTATGGAATTCCTGTCAAAACTGACGGAGAGCAGAACAATTATCTCCAATCCCTAGAAGTGCAAGTCATGCTAGACACCCTTCGTGTCATTCACAATCCCCTGCAAGACTACGCCTTGGTTGCCCTTATGAAGTCTCCAATGTTTGGTTTTGATGAGGATGAGTTAGCACGTTTGTCCCTTCAGAAAGCAGAGGATAAAGTCCAGGAAAATCTCTATGAGAAACTAGTCAATGCACAAAAACTGGATAGCAGGCAGAAAAACTTGATTCACACTGCTCTAGCTGAGAAACTAAACCAATTCATGGATATCTTGGCTTCTTGGCGCTTGTATGCCAAAACCCACTCCCTCTATGACCTGATTTGGAAGATTTACAATGACCGTTTTTATTATGATTATGTCGGGGCTTTGCCAAATGGTCCTGCTAGACAGGCCAATCTCTATGCCCTAGCTTTGAGAGCAGACCAGTTTGAAAAGAGCAATTTCAAGGGCTTATCACGTTTTATTGGTATGATTAACCAAGTTTTGGAAGCCCAGCATGATCTTGCAAGCGTGGCTGTTGCACCACCTAAGGATGCAGTAGAGCTCATGACCATCCACAAGAGTAAAGGCCTGGAGTTTCCTTACGTCTTTATCCTCAATATGGATCAAGATTTCAACAAGCAAGATTCTATGTCAGAAGTCATTCTCAGCCGTCAGAATGGTCTTGGTGTCAAATACATTGCCAAAATGGAGACAGGAGCAGTGGAAAATCACTATCCTAAAACTATCAAACTCTCCATTCCTAGCCTGACCTATAGACAGAACGAAGAGGAATTACAGCTAGCAAGCTATTCAGAGCAGATGCGTCTCCTTTATGTTGCTATGACACGGGCTGAGAAAAAGCTCTATCTTATCGGTAAAGGTTCTCATGAAAAGATGGAAGCAAAGGAATACCCAGCAGGTAAAAATGGGAAACTAAATAGCAACACTAGACTTCAAGCCAAGAATTTCCAAGATTGGATTTGGGCTATCAGCAAAGTGTTTGCAAAGGATCATCTCAACTTTAGCTATCGTTTTGTTGGTGAAGATCAGCTGACTAGAGAAGCTATCGGAGAGTTGGAAAACAAAAGTCCTCTCCAAGATAGCTCCCAAGTAGACAATCGTCAGTCAGAAACCATTAAAGAAACTCTTGAAATGCTAAAAGAAGTGGAAGTTTATAATACTCTTCACCTCGCAGCCATTGAACTTCCTAGTGTTCAAACCCCAAGTCAAATCAAGAAATTCTACGAACCAGTTATGGATATGGAAGGTGTCGAGATTGCAGGTCAAGGTCAGTCAGTAGAAAAGAAAATCAGCTTTGATTTGCCAGATTTTTCAACCAAAGAAAAGGTAACAGGAGCTGAGATTGGTAGTGCCACCCACGAACTCATGCAGAGAATGGACCTCAGCCAGCAACCAACCCTTGCTAGCCTGACAGAAACTCTTAAACAAGTTCAAACCAGCCCAGCTGTCAGAGACAAGATCAATCTTGCTAAAATTCTTGCATTCTTTGACACAGCACTCGGTCAGGAAATTATCTCTAATACCGACCATCTTTATCGCGAGCAACCTTTCTCCATGCTCAAACGAGACCAAAAGAGTCAGGAAGACTTTGTTGTCCGTGGTATCCTTGATGGCTATCTACTTTACGAAGACAAAATTGTTCTGTTCGACTATAAGACAGACCGCTATGATGAACCAAGTCAACTCATAGACCGTTATCGTGGTCAATTAGCCCTATACGGAGAGGCTTTATCTCGAGCCTATTCGATTGAAAATATTGACAAATACTTGATTTTACTCGGTAAAGACGAGGTTCAAGTTGTAAAAGTATAATTTATACTCTTCGAAAATCTCTCAAACTACGTCAGCTTCACCTTGCCGTATATATGTGACTGACTTTGTCAGTCTTATCTACAACCTCAAAGCAGTGTTTTGAGCTGACTTCGGCAGTTATATCCGCAACCTCAAAGCAGTGCTTTGAGCAACCTGGGGCTAGTTTCCTAGTTTGCCCTTTGATTTTCATTGAGTATTAGAAAGGAGACCTCATGACACTTCCAGTTAGAAAATCCCTGCACGATGCGGTTTTACAGGCTTCAAAAGCCGATACTTGGGAACAAGCTACCAAGGAATGGAATGAAGTTTCCTTGATTTTTAACGGTATCGGCCGTAGCAATTGTGTCTGTGGCAATGCCATTAAATACGCCTACGAACTCTTTAACGGTGTCACAGGCCAACGCCTCTTTCCAATCGGTAGCGACTGTGTTCGTCATTTTCATCGATTGTCCCTTGACCAGCAACTAGAAGAGGAAGAAAAATTACTCAGAAAGGTTGAAAATCTAACCAGAAAAGCCCAGAAAAAGGAAAAAATCAAGGTCAATAAGAGTGATTTTGACGAGCGACTTCTAAAGTGGCTCTGGGAAAAAGGTGTTTTCAAGCCTAATCGTGGTAATCAATTCACACCTGAGAGAGACTACCAGCTATTTCTAGAAGTCTTTCAAGGAGGAAGTTGGACCAAGGCTGAGCCAAAGAAAAAGGCTCGCATGGAGGAAGTCCTAGAAAAATGTATTAAACCTTTTTTACTAGGAAAACCAGATGACCAACTCTACCTTGTCAAGCTAGGCAAGGAGAAAATCGACTACGAACAAGAACTCCGTATCCAAGCAGAGAAAGAGCGCAAGAAGAGGGATAAAATCGCCAAGCAATATGCAGATAATCTGGTCCTAGCCATGGGCCCAGCAGAGCGTGCCTATCAAGATTACTTTGGCTTTACGGAGACCCTGACCCAAGAAGAACGAAAGTGGGAGAAAATACTTTTTGGTAAAAATCGAACAGAACGGGCTATCAAGGCCAAACAATACCAAAAAGAGTTGGAAAAAGACCAACGAATTGCGAGTCAGGATCCAGTTGAAAGAAAACAGAAGCAGACTTGGCTCCTCAATTCCTATTTTCGTGACCTTCCTGAAGAAAAATCCCGATTTGCTCGACTCTTATTAGAATATCGAAAAAGTGGAGAAGTTCCCTTTTCAACCCAATACCTGTCAGATCATCTCATCAACTTTTTCTATAAAATGAAAGCTTTTGAGTTTGAAATCTCACCAGAACAAGTCCGAGACTTCTTAAAAGAAAGCCTTCAGACAGAACATCTATCCTCAGCACAAGAAAGCTGGATAGATGGAATTCTTCTCAACTGCATCAAACCATTTTTAGAACGATTAGTGATATAACTAACACCTGCCGTGGAAATGCCATGGTAGGTGTTAGTTTTAATAGTCAGTGTCATTATTATTCTCAACAGATTTATTCGAAAACAAAACACGCTTATTTATATATGCTTTATTATACTGGATAACTTTTAAAATATTATGAGAGACTTAATTATAAGTAGCTTATTTTAATGTTTCGTAGTATAATAACATCAGGAAAACAAACTGTATAAACCAATATTTATAGGTTATTCTAAATACTTATATATAAATGCAGGAATTATTTATTACAGTAACTAAAACTCTATTATATAAGGAAATATTACATGATTGATATCCACTCTCACATTGTTTTTGGTGTAGATGATGGACCAAGCACAATTGAAGAAAGCCTAGCTCTTCTGAAAGAAGCTTTTTCACAGGGAGTTCGTACAATTGTATCCACTTCACATCGTCGTAAAAATATGTTTGAAACTCCAGAAGATACAATTATGACCAACTTTAAAGAGGTTCAAGCACTTGCTAAGAAAGAACTGCCTGACTTAACTCTTTTATATGGAGCTGAAATATACTTCACCCAAGATGCTCTTGACAAATTGGAAAGCAAGCAGATTCCTACTCTGAACGATACACAATATGCTTTGATTGAATTCAGCCCGACCACCCCCTATTGGGAAATCCGCAATGCAGTAAATAAAGTTTTATTGTTAGGTATTAGACCTGTCATTGCCCATATTGAACGCTATGCTGAACTAGAAAAAAATGAAAAAAGAGTTAAAGAGCTGATAGATATGGGATGTTATACTCAAATAAATAGTTCAAGTGTTCTTAAGCCTAAAATGTTTGGGGATAAGTATCGCTTACTCAAAAAAAGAGCTCAGTATTTTCTATCCTATAATCTAGTTCACTGTGTGGCTAGCGATATGCATAATCTAAGCTCAAGACCACCATATATGAAGCAAGCATTTGACGCAATTAGTCATCAGTATGGAAAGGAAAGAGCAGAAGAATTATTTTTAGTAAATCCTCAGTTGATTATATCGAACAAAAATATTTAGCAACATTTAATTTAGGTATATTTCCTGTATTTTAATCACGTAAGCTTGAAAATCTTATTTTTTTATGTTATATTGAACTGTATGATTTAATTCTTGGTAAATATACATATTTTTATTAGTTCTAGCTTTTTATACTCAGGACTATATATATATATATATATGCATCAACGTAGTGAGTGGCGCACGCATATATATGTGTGCGCCTTAGTTTTTTCTAGGAGAATGATGCTTATGTATAGGAGAATTAAGAGAATTATAGGTCTTCTAATTTCTATACCCTCATTACTATTAATTATCCCGATTTGTTTAATAGCATGTATCTTTATTGTAATCGAATCAAGTGGTAATCCTATTTATATACAAGAACGAATTGGTTTAAATGGACAAAGTTTTTCAATTTATAAACTCCGATCCATGTATCAAGATGCTGAAAAGAATGGTCATAAATGGGCGAGCAAAAATGATACACGCATTACAAAAGTTGGACGTTTTATTCGTAAAACACGAATTGATGAATTACCACAAATCATTAATGTAATTAAAGGTGAGATGTCCATTATTGGGCCACGACCAGAACGACCAGAGTTTATCAATGAATTTTTGAAAGATATCCCTAATTTTAATGAACGTTTAGCTGTCCGCCCAGGAATCACAGGATGGGCTCAAGTAAATGGTGGTTATGAATTAACTCCTAAAGATAAATTAGTCTACGATCTATTCTATATCAATCACGAAAGTATCAAGTTAGATTTTCTTATACTATTAAAAACAATTAAAGTGATGGTTACCGGGAACGGATCTAGGTAGTTCTAAGAAAGAAAAAATAAATAAAAGGAAACAAACAATAATATGACTATTTTTAATAAAAATATTAATAGAGTTTTTTCTTTGATAAAAAGCAAACTACTATTTTTACTTCTATTTACTATAGTAGGGACGACAGCAGTTGGTCTATATACTGTTTTTATCATTTCTCCTATATACAGTGTATCCTCTAAGCTCATAATGAAGAACACTTCAAGTCAAACAAATGGGCAAAATAATGATGCGCAAACGATTGAAGCTATAAACCTCTTTCAAAGACAAGCTAAGACTTATTTAGAGATAGCAGATCTTCCCCCTGTAAAAGATGAGACCAATAAAGCATTAAGCTTATCACCAGATGAAATTTCAAAAATCAAGTCTGTTAAATTAACAAATGACTCAGGTTCTCAGTTGGTCACAATAACAGTGAGAGGACTAGATCGAAATTTAGCTGAACGTTATATTAAAGAGTATGTGTCTCAGTACAAGAAATTTACAGCAGATAGATTAGGGCGCGACAACTTGTCAGTTGTTACAGAAGCACTGGGAAGTGATTCTCCAGTTTATCCCGTTCTATGGAAGAATCTTCTTGTATCTATTCTAGTATTTTCTTTTGTAGGATTTAATGTTATTTTCATCAAATATGTACTGAGTGATTCGATTGATTCTTACGAAGACTTGGAAGAGTTAGTGGGAACACCTGTTCTCGGGATGATTCCGACTATAGAGAGAAAGAGAAGAGGTGAGTGACATGCATATCGAAGTTATTCATAACAGTAAATCCATCGTAGCTGAGTCCTTTAGAACTTTAAGGAGTAATCTTCAGTTCTCAGAATTTGGAAAAAATATTAAAATCATTGTCGTTACAAGTGCCAACCCCAATGAAGGCAAGAGTGAAGTCAGTATCAATCTTGCCGCTTCTTTGGCCCAACAGGGGAAAAGAGTGATTATCATAGACGCGGATATGCGTAAACCAACTCAACATAAATTAACCGAGCTAAATAACACTGAAGGACTCAGTACCTTTCTATTAAAGAAGTCAGGAGTAGATTCTATTAATCATTTGACGATAAATGATGTGAATTTAGATGTACTGACTTCAGGACCTGTTCCGCCTAATCCTTCTGAGATGTTAGCTAGTTCTTCTATGGATGAAACACTTAAAGCATTTGAGGATTTTTATGACTATGTCATTATCGATACACCTCCCTTGCTAGCAGCAACTGATGCCCAAGTTTTAGCCAGTATTTCGGATGCTACCCTTCTGGTAGTAGATATCAAAAAATCAAAACGACGACAAATAATAGAAGCAAAAAGAAGATTAGACCATGTTGGAGCTAGACTACTTGGTGTGATAATGAATAAAATTGATTCACATAAAGATACCTATTATTACTATTATTAAACTAACTATTTGAAAGGCAGGAGAGAAAAAATGACAATCTATCTTTTAATGTTCGTCTATATCTCTTTCCTTGCCTTTTTCTCATTAAAATATGAGGATAAAGTAAAAGAGTTAGGTTTCCTTGTTCTTCCGACTTTTTTCTTTTTTTTAATCATTGCGGGTTTTCGTACTTCTAGTGTAGGTGGAGACTTAGGAACTTATATCCATATTTTTGAATCGAATCATTTACAACTTCCGGATTTATCAAATCTATTTCGTTCTCGATTTGAACTTGGTTATTTAGTAAGTAATATTTTCCTAAGAAACTTTAGTGAGCACTATCCATTTTTATTATTTTCCTATGCCTTTATAACTTTAATTGCCTGGTTTCTTGTGCTTTATAAGCATTCTAAAAATGTTTACATGAGTTTACTGATTTACTTCAGCTCGTTAGGACTCTTTTTTTATTCTTTATCAAATATCAGGCAAGGTCTAGCGATCGCTTTAAGTTTTTTAGGGTTTCACTACGTAGTAAAAAACAAGAAGATTTTAGCATGGGTATTTATCTTACTAACTCCCTTATTTCATACATCTGGTATCGTCTGCCTCTTGTTTTTCCCCCTTAAAAAAATCGTTTTAAATAAAAGAATATACCAATTTGTGTTCCTTGCATTTCTAATCATCTTACCTTTTATCAAACAAATTGCCACTATCTTTATTTCTTTCTTCCCTCAGTATACTTCCTATCTGGAATCATCATGGTTTTTGGAAAGCAATAAATGGGCACCTGTATTTTTAACAATTTGGTATGGTATCGTTCTGGTCTTTGGAGAAGTAGTGATTAGAAAACAGAAATTATCTACTGAAGAAGAATATATAAGAAGTCTATTCTTTATCTCCTTCTTATTTACTGCGTCAACTTTGCAAACAAGTCTTTTTAGTAGATTCGCACACTACTTTACCCCCTTTATTTGCCTATATATCCCCATGATTTTATCTAAAATAGGTGAAAAAAAAGTTCAGTGGATTTTATTTTATTTGGTAATATTAGTTTATGCTTCAATCTTTCTAGTTATTGTTTACTTTAAAACTGACTGGTACCATGTCGTTCCCTACCGTTCGGTTATTGTAGATTGGTTATTTGGAAATTAGGTTTAGGAGTTATAAAATGAAATTTTCAGTTCTAACGACAGTCTATAAAAAAGAGACTCCTACAAATTTAAGGAAAAGTTTACTAAGTTCTTATCAGCAGACCCTTAAACCGACAGAAATCATTTTAGTTTGTGATGGCGAATTGACTGAAGAGTTAGAAATAGAAATCCAAAAGTTGCAGAGAGAAATTCCGATTTTAAAGGTTTTTCATTTACCTGAAAACTTAGGCTCAGGACCAGCCTCTCTCTTTGGAGTTAATCAATGCCAAACAGAATTCATTGCAAGAATGGACAGTGATGATTATTCTCTAGAAACAAGGTTTGAGAAGCAATTAGCAGCCTTTGAAAAAAATCCCGACCTCATCATGGTTGGTTCCAATATCCTAGAGAAAAATACAGAGTTTACCGCCTTAAAGAAAGTACCAGAAACTACAGCCGAAATTCGTCAATATTCGAAAATGAGAAATCCCTTTAATAATCCTTCTAGTATGATGAAAAAAGAGTATATCTTGAAGGCTGGTAATTATCGTGAATTCCGCTATCTAGAGGATTATGACCTCACAATGAGATTGTTACACGATAATCCAACCAAAGATTTTTTGAATATCCAAGAACCTTTAGTTGTTATGCAAACAAATGATTCTAGCTACCTACGTAGAGGTGGTTTCTTGTATGTAAAGACGGACTTTATGCTCCAATTAGATTTTTATCGTAGAAGAGACATTAGTCTAGCAGAATTTCTTAGAAATATTTTCCTGCGTAACGCGGTTCGAATTCTTCCGAATTCAGTTAGGAAATGGGTCTATAAGAAAAAAATGAGAGAAGATGTAGAGGTGGTTAGGAAGATATGAAGAGAGTCATTACATACGGAACATTTGATTTATTGCATTACGGTCATATTAATCTTTTAAAAAGGGCAAAAGCTTTGGGAGATTATCTCATTGTCGGGCTTTCTACCAATGAATTTAATAGACTAGAAAAGAATAAAGAATGTTATTTTGATTACGAAAAAAGAAAATCTTTATTAGAGGCTATCAGATATGTGGATCTCGTCATACCAGAAGAAAATTGGGATCAAAAAATCTCAGACATAGAAAAGTATCATGCTGATGTGTTTGTCATTGGAGATGATTGGCAGGGAAAATTTGATTATTTAAGTGATATGGGGATAGAGGTTGTTTACCTATCACGAACAAAAGAAATTTCAACTTCTAAGATAAAGAATGATTTGAATCAAGGAAACTAGGATGAAATATCAGGTCATACATGTAACAGGTGGTGTAAGGAATACCATGAGTGGGGTACAAAGTTTTATCAAAAATCATATCCCAAATAATGATCAAGAGTTTGAATATATGGTTGGAGAGTCAAATGGAGAGGCTCATTTCCCATTTAATCAATACCTAGATGAAAAAGAAATCAAACGCATTGTATTTCCTGCCCTAAAGATTTCTAAATTATTTGCCTATGCGAGAGAGTGTCGTCAATTTTATAAAAGTAATAAAATTGACATTCTCCATGTCCATACTCCTATAACTGCTTTTATACATAATTACTATGCTCGAAAAAATGGTGTTCCAGTTAGGATTTACCACAACCATAGTAGCCAATTTTCAGACACTTGGTTAAAAAGTATTCGCAATCAATTTTTGGTCTTTTTAGCTTTGAAAAATGCGACCCATCGAATTTCTTGTGGCCAATTAGCTGGACTGAAGATATTTGGAAAGAAATCCTTTCAAATCCTTCCAAATGCAATTGACATCAACAAGTATCGGTTTTCTCCAACTTTCCGAGAAGAAATTCGCAAAGAGTTTCATATAGCTGAACATCAAAAAGTAGTTGGGATGATTGGTATCTTAAATCCCTTCAAAAACCAGAGTTTTTTGATTGAAATTGCTAAAGAATTGCCTGATGTTACTTTTTTCTTTGTTGGTGAAGGACCAGATCGTTCAATTTTAGAAGAGAAAAGTAAGGAAGTGAAGAATATCATCTTTACAGGAAAAAGAGAAGATGTTCATAAATTTTATTCAGCCTTTGATATTTTTGCCTTTCCTTCTTTGTATGAAGGTTTCCCAATCGTGCTGGTAGAAGCTCAATGTTCTGGAGTCAATATTATCATGAATGAAACAATTGATCCAACAACTCAGATTGTTGATGAACTTTGTACAGCCATGCCTCTAGATAAGGATAAATGGGTAAACTATATACAAAAGGCTCCTTTCAAGGATAAGCAACGACAGCTGAATGAACACCTAAAGCAGTTTGATATTGAAGAAAATGTTCAAAATTTAAAAGAAATTTATAAGCAAGGTTTAAAAAGAGAATGATTAACTATTTAAAACCCTTACTTTTTAAAGTAAGCGATTTTACTTATAAGATAAATAAAATTATTCCCAAGAAAAGGAATAGAATTGTTCTGTATTCTAACTGGGGATTTAGAGATAATCTTAGAACACTCTATCACTATTTAGTGGACAATGGCTATCACAAAACATATGAGATCGTTTGTGCTTCAAATGATTTTTATCATTTAGAAAAAGAGAATGATATAAAGTATGTTTCAATTTATCGAGGTTTCTTTTATTTTTTAACATCTAAATATTTTTTCTATTCTTTTGGCAAGTATCCTGTAAAGCCTGCTTCAAAGCAGATGGTTGTCAACTTGTGGCATGGAATGCCCTTGAAAAAAATTGGCAATCTTGAAGTTGGCATGGAAAAGATTGACTATAATTTCTTTACAAAATTAGTCTCTTCTTCAGATTTATTTACTCCAATTATGAAAGCAGCCTTTAATGCTAAAGACGAGCAGATGCTTCTTGTTGGTAATATTCGAAATGATGAACTCTTTAAAGAGAAAGAAGAGAAGAAAATTATCTGGATGCCAACCTACCGTAATTCTAAAAACTATCATGATAGCCAAGCAGCATTGATTTTTTCATTAGAAGAAGAGGATTTTAAAAACATTGAAGAACTACTCTCAAACTATGGCTATCAACTTTATATTAAACTCCATCCTCTTGAGGAATCTCAGTTGAAATTTGAAATGAATGCTTCGACGATTCATCTATTGACAGAAGATATCATTAGTGAGCAATATGGGACTTTATATACCTTTTTAGGAACAACCAGTGCATTGATTACAGATTATTCTTCAGTATTTTTAGATTATTATTTATTAAATAGGCCAGTTGCATTTACCATTAATGATTATGAGGAATACAAGGAAAAAAGAGGCTTTGTGTTTGAAGATGTGAAGAGTTTAATGGTGGGAAGTGTCATTCGTGATTCGCATGACTTATTAGACTTTCTAGAGAATGTCATGAAATCTGAAGATCCTTATATTGACGAACGAAAAAAAGTCAATAACAAGGTAAATGCCATTCAAAAAGATTTTACAAAGACACTTTTGGATGAAATTGGATTAAGGAAATAAGGTTAGGATAAAGAATGATTAGTGTAATCGTACCTGTTTATAATGTAGAAACTTATCTGGAAGAATGTTTAGACAGCATTCAAAACCAAACCTACACAGACTTTGAAGTCCTTTTAGTCAATGATGGTTCAACAGATGGATCAAAAGCTATTTGTGAACGTTATTGTAAAGAGAATCGTCGCTTTCACTTGTTGAATCAAGAAAATCAAGGATTGAGCGCTGCACGAAATACTGGTGTAGCAGCTTCAAGAGGAGAGTTTATTGTATTTGTGGATAGTGATGACATGATTCTAGCGAACTATTTAGAAACCTTAATGCACTATATGCGTGAAGACGTAGATATTGTGGAAAGTCAGTTTACCGTATCTAACGAGGAATTTCTTGCTAAAAGTTTTAAAGAACCAAGTATTCTATTCGAAGGGAACTCTCAAGAAGCAGTAAAAATTTTCCCTAAACATGTTTTAAATGTTAATGCAGTTACAAAACTTTATAGAAGATCAATTGTTGAAGCTGTTCCTTATATAGATGGGGTGATTTTTGAAGATGTTTATTGTGGAATTGGAATGTTAAAATATATTCGAAAAATCATTAAGATTGATTATAAAGGTTATTATTATCGACAACATCAAGCTAGTATCATGCATCGAACCTTTACTCCTAAAAATTTAGATATCTTTACAGTCAGTGACCAATTAATAGACTTGTATTCTGATAGGGAAGAACTTCTTCCTTACATTGGCAGCTTCCTAGTTCATGTAGCAACCATGCATTATCAAGACTATATCCAAAAAGGAAATCCATATGCAGATGTCTATAATCAGAAATTAGCCGACTATGTAACTATCACCAAGAAAAATCCTGAGCTTGCAAAAAGTTCGCGTATGATTCGCCTCTATAATATTTGTCCAAAATATTATAATTCGATCATTTTCCCTGTTTATCATTTTTTGTGGAAACTAAAAAATGGAATTAGAAAGTAAATTCAGATGAATAAAAATGAATGAGAAGGAAGCTGTTTTATGATTAGCTTAATCGTTCCAGTTTATAACGTGGAAGAATATCTGGAAGAATGTCTAGAAAGTATTCGAAAGCAAACCTATCAAGATATAGAAGTCATTTTAGTCAATGATGGTTCAACAGATGGCTCCCAAGCTATTTGTGAGTATTTTTGCCAAACAGATAAGCGTTTCCGATTGATCAATCAAAAAAATCAAGGTCAAAGTGTAGCCAGAAATCATGGCGTAAAAGAATCCCTTGGTGAATATATCATGTTTGTCGATAGTGATGATGTCATTAAAGCAAATATACTAGACGTATTACTATCCTATATGAAGGCGGATGTGGATTTAGTAGAATGTAGTCTTGTTCGCAATCAAGAAGAATTGCATAAAAATAAACCGATTCGAGTTATTTTCGAAGGTAATTCAACGGCAGCCATTATTAAATGTATAGCACTTAAAGAAGTGAATTATTCCCCATGTGCAAAATTATATAGAAGAGAAATTATTGAAAAAGTTCCATTTTTAGAAGGTGTTATTTACGAGGATGTTTATACAGGAATTAATTTTTTAAAAAATATTCGAAAAATGGTAGTTGTTGATTTAACTGGGTATTATTACCGATTTAGTCCGAATAGTACTATGACAACTTCTTTTAATGAGAAAAATTTAGATATTTTTAAAGTTGGAAATCAATTAATAGCATCCTTCCAAGATGATGCATATTTATTACCGTATATTGGATACTTTATGTTTTATCTAGGGGTTAGTCATTATTACAGAGATGGCATTACGAAGAAGAGTCCTTGTGTTAGTTTGTATGAGAATTTTATAAAGGAGTCTGCTTTTATTGCGAAGCAATCTCAAGAAGTTGTTCGAAAATACCGTTTACTAAGAATGTATTTCATAGCGCCAAAATATTTTTTAACGATTACTCATCCAGTGTATCAGTTTCTGTATAAAGGATGGAGTAAATTTAGAAAGTTGACTCACAAAAGACAAATGAAGGAGCTTATGAACAAAAATGATTAGTATAATCGTTCCAGTTTATAACGTGGAAGAATATCTGGAAGAATGTCTAGAAAGTATTCGAAAGCAAACCTATCAAGATATAGAAGTCATTTTAGTCAATGATGGTTCTACAGATGGCTCACACGCGATTTGTGAGCGTTATTGCCAAATGGATAAGCGTTTCCGATTGATCAATCAAAAAAATCAAGGTCAAAGTGTAGCCAGAAATCATGGTGTGAAAGAATCTATTGGCGAATACATCATGTTTGTTGATAGTGATGATGTTGTAAGTCTTGGTATGTTAGAACAACTTATGAAGTATATGTCTAATGGGATTGATATTGTAGAATGTGATAGAACTGAGGCTATTCAATGTTTGAATGAAGAAAAAAAAGATATTCATGTTAAAGAATTTGATTCAGATGAAGCGTTATACCAATGTTTTCATCATGGAGTAAGTTGGAGTCCAGTCGCAAAACTCTATCGTCGTGAAATAGTGGAGAAAGTTCCGTTTTTAGAAAATTTAATTTATGAAGATTTTTATACTGGAATCGTCTCTTTAAAATATATTCATAAAATGAGAAAAATTAACTATATTGGTTATTATTATCGATATCATACTTCTAGTACGATGAATCAGAACTATTCAGAAAAGAATCTTGATATTTTTAAAGTTGGCAAAAAATTATTAGAGGAATTTAGAGAAGATAATTGGTTACCTTATGTAGGGAATATGTTATTTTTAGTCGGTATTGGACATTTTAAAAAGTATAACATAAGAGTTGGACATCCATATTATCAGTTGTATATTGATGAGATTAATAAATATGCCAAAATAGCTAAGAAATCATCAGATATTTTCAATTCTAGTAAACTATTAAGATGGTATAGTTATTCATCAAAATATTTTTTTAGTTTATATTATCCTCTGTATTTAAGATATTTAGACATTCGAAAAAAATGGAGAATTTAATAGGAGCCTATTTATGATTAGTGTCATTGTACCTGTTTATAATGTTGAAGAGTATCTGGAAGAATGTTTAAATAGTATTCAACATCAAACTTATACCGATATAGAAGTGATCCTAGTCAATGATGGTTCAAGAGATGGCTCAAAAGAAATTTGTGAGCGCTATTGTCAACAAGATTCTCGTTTTCATTTAATCAATCAAGAAAATAAAGGATTAAGTGGTGCGCGTAATCGTGGTATGACTGAATCTAAAGGCGAATTTATCACTTTTGTTGATAGTGATGATGTCATTAAAGACGATATGTTGGAGCAATTATTAAAGCACATGACTACAGAAGAAGTGGACATCGTAGAATGTTGGTATACAAATGATAAAAAAGAAATAGAAATCCCTTCTCCCGAGAATGTCAAAATTATTTTTCAAGGGAATGCCCAAGAAGCTTTAGTCTCTTTATGTAAAGATAATATTGTCCGTTTGAATGCAGTTGCTAAACTTTTTCGAAGACAAGCGATTGTCAATTTTCCATTTTTAGAAGGTCTATTTTATGAAGATGTGTATGGCGGAATGGGAATATTAAAACAGATACATAAAATGGTGAAAATTGATTATACAGGATATTATTATCGTGTACGACGTGGTAGTATTATGAATCGCGAATTTAGTTTGAAAAATTTGGATTTGTTTGCGATTTGTGATAAAGTGGAGCAACTATATGATGGAAATGCTGACTCACTCCCATACGTACAACGTCGCTTATTCCATTTAGTTTTGATGCACGTTGTCGACTACCGTATATTTGAGGGAAATCCCTATCAAGAAAAATATGACGAGTACCTGAATCGTTACGCTAGAAGTTCAAGTAGCTCATTTTTAATGAGAGCCTATCGCTTATTCCCTCAAAAGATTGTCTTCATTTCAAGAGTTGTTGGAGCCATTCAATGGAGATTTGAAAAATATATTGTAAAAAGATTTTGGAGAGGATTGAAGTAGTATGAATTATTACTTAAAAGAATTTTACGCAGAAGCCAAACATGCAGGATCTAAAGCAAGATTAGATGCTGAAAAAATAATGCTAGAAGCAGGATATCAACCTTTTTCCCTAAATAATAATTCAAATCCCATCACTTTGACAAAAAATGATGTGTTAGTTCTTCAATTTCCATTATTATGGCATACCTTAAAAAAACAAATTTTTACGAGATTTTTAAAAAAAAGAACATTCAAAGCTTATTTGCTGATTCATGATATTGAGTCCCTGAGAAACAAAACAATCAAGTCATTTACAGATTTCAAATATTCTATTATCCATTTTTTACAAAATAAAACCGTTCTTGAAAAAGTCGATGGTATTATCGCTCATAATGAAAAGATGAAAGCCGAACTTGTGCGATTAGGAATATCAAAGGAGAAAATCGTTTCATTAGAGATATTTGATTATTTAATTCCCAATTATAAAGAGAAGAAAGCTTATGAAAAAGAAACTATTTTGTTAGCTGGAAATTTCGATATTCGAAAAACAAAATATGCTCGACAATTACCTGAAAAACCAGATTTTTCTATTTATGGCATTAACTTTGAAGAGGAGAATCTTCCTCACAACGTTCATTATCAAGGTGCCTTTTCTCCTGATGAACTTTCTAATCACTTACATGGTGGTTTAGGCTTAGTCTGGGATGGAGATAGCCCCCATACTTGTAGTGGAATGTATGGAGAATATTTAAAGATGAATAACCCACATAAAGCCTCTTTATATTTAGCATCAGGTTTTCCAATCATCGTATGGAGTCAATCTGCTTTAGCGGATTTTGTACGAAAAAACCATTGTGGAATACTTGTTGATTCATTATTTGAAATTGCAGATTGTTTAAACTCGATTGATGAAGAAGATTTTCAAAAGCTGATTAAAAATAGTAAAATAGTAGGAGAGAAACTTCGTAACGGATATTTTCTAAAAACAGCTTTAGAAAAATGTGAAAGGAATTTGTAGAGTTTATGAAACTGCAAACCTTACAAAAAAAAATGGCTCGCTATCGTCAAATTTTAAAATATTATGGCCTTAAACTAACATGTGTTTACTTTCTTGCACAAAAATCTGACAAGATGTTTTATGATTTTCGTAGAAAGATTCTTTTGGATTTTGTACTAAAATTAAGAAAAGAAGCACAACTAGTTGATTCGAGTGATGAAAAAGAAGAAGTAACGGAATTTCCAAAAATGATTTGGACAATGTGGCAACAGGGAGAAGCTCAAATGCCTGAGACAGTCCAGGCTTCAATGAAGACCATAAAAGACTTCGCCAAAAGAAATGACTGTGAATTCTACTTGTTGACGGATGAAAATCTGGCGGATTTCATCAATATTCCAAGAGACATCACCGAAAAATACAAGAAAAAAGAATTATCAGCTGCGCATTATTCAGATATTATTCGTTTTAGTCTCTTATACCAATATGGTGGAATATGGATGGATGCAACATTATTTGTATCTCCATACGCCACGGTAGAAATGTTTGAAGGGGACTTTTTTAGTTTGAATCATCTACCGACATATCCTGAGCAAATGGAGCGAGCGATTGGTGATTTTAAATGGTCAGGTTTTTTCCTTGCAGGACAAAAAGGCGGATCTCATTTCAAACATATTCGGGATTTATTTATTTACTATGTTCGTAAATATCCAATTTTCATTCATTATCTAATGATGGATTATTTCATTTTGTCCGAATATACTTCAAATCCTGAATTTAGATTATTAGTAGAAAAATTGCCTGTTTTAGAAACGGCTGAGAGACTGTGGTTTTTAAGAGAACATGCAAATGATAGTTTTGATGAACAAGAATGGGAAAGGTTATTAAAAACAACTCCCATTATGAAAACAACTTATAAAATCAAGAAAGAAGAAGTCCTTCCAGGAAGTTATCTCGATCAACTTTTACAAGGAAAATTAAAGGAATAGATGAAATACACGAAAAAAAGTAGAACCGAATTTGCCACCTTAAATACGAGTATTGCTCTGGCATTGCAACCTTTTCAAGTCCTTCTTGGCTTTATCAATCGAACTATTTTTATCAATTTACTTGGGGTAACCTATCTAGGATTAAACAATTATTTGTCTAGCTTAGTTTCTATTCTGTCTTTGGCAGAATTAGGGGTTGCTGGAGCCATGAGCTATGCATTATATGGGCCCTTAGGTAGAGAAGAGCATGGAAAAATCAATGCCTTTATGATTCTTTTCAAAAAATTATATAGAATCATTGGCTTTTCTATTTTTATACTGGGCGCTATACTTTCTTTATTTCTTCCTTATATGATAAAGGATTATACGGTAAATAGTGAAGTATATTTGATCTTTTTCCTCTTTGTTTTTAATTCTGCTTCTAGCTATTTTTTCTCCTATAAAAGAACCTTGCTTTATGTCGATCAGCGTAATTATATGATGACTTTGATTGACTTTGGATTAAATACGCTTCGTGTATGCTTGCAAATCGGAATTTTATTCTTTACCAAAAATTATATCTTTTATCTATTGATCAGTATCATCATGAATTTTATAGGGAATATCATCATGTCGGGGATTGTAGATAGATTGTATGGTTACTTGTTTAAGAATGAGATAACACCCATTAATCAGGAGGAAAAAGGAAAATTTATCCGAAATATCAAAGGAAATATAGTCGGTAGTATTGGAGAAACCATTGTTTTTCAAACAGATAGTATTCTAATGGCAAGTTTTGTCAGCTTAGCAGCTATAGGTATTTATGGGAATTATACCTATGTTTTAGGATTTCTTTCACTGATTTTAAATACTGTGATCAATTCAGTTGTTTCTTCCGTAGGTAACTTAGTCCATTCGAAATCTACGACAGTAGCAGATACGGTTAAATTCCTAAAAAAATACCAATTTATTGCTTTTAGCTTGATTTATTTTGCTAGCTTAGGCTATTTAATGTTCATTCATCCATTTATGACTATCTGGTTAAGTGAGAGTTTTTCATTTAATCGTACAGTTGAGATTTTGATTATCCTTCATTTTTTCCTAACTTTTTATAGAAGACCGATTCTAACGTTGATTTCAGTTTATGGCTTAAGTTATGAGCAAAATAAAAAAGTTATCGTCGAGATTTTATTAAATATTTCCCTTTCACTCTACTTTTTAGCGATTTTAGATTTAGGAGTAGCTGGAATTTTATTGGGTACGATTTGTTCAACAGTCTTAACCTGCACATGGTATGAACCCTATAGCGCCTTTAAGTATGGATTGAAAGCTTCCTCAAAGGACTTTTTTAAAACAATGTTACAAGATTTCTCAGTTGTAGGGATGAGTATCCTACTTTTGAGTTTACTGGATAACTACCTCTTAACTCAGCTAGATTTCATTCTCAGTTTGGCAATCAAAATCGTTCTTTATTTGACAGTATTGGGTGTCTACGTTTTCCTATTTAGAAATCATGAAGGTGGAAAACAAATTATATTCATGATTCAAAAAATATTAAAGTTGAAAAAATAAGGTGGTAAAAATATGAAACGAATATTAGTTTGTGGTTTAGTTCCAGATATCGGTGGACTAGAAAAAATTATTGTAGATTTTTATAATCATATTGATACCTCTGAATTTGAACTGGAATTTTTACTGCAAGGTCCTGAAAACGTTGAATTTAGTGATCATTTTAAAAAGCTTTGTCGCAATCCTCTAGTCGTTCATAGAATCCCCAAGTTAAGACCTCATATCCAGCAAGCCTTAAAAGAATGGGATGATTTTTTTAAGAAAAATGCTCATCGTTATGATATTGTATGGTCCAATCAAAATGGCTTGACACATTTAGAATTTTTAAAATTGGCAAAGAAATATGGGATAGAAAAAAGAATCGTTCATGGACATTGTGCTACAGCAGATAAATTTTATCGCTTTATTCATCCAGTCAATCGATTTTTTGTCGGCAAATATGCGACAGATTATTGGGCCTGCGGAACAGAAGCCTTGAACCATTTTTATCATGGTCGAGAACGAGATAAATCCTTAGTGATTCATAATGCTATTGAGGTAGAAAAGTTCCTATATAATGAAAAAAAGAAAATTCAACTTCGAAAGGAATATCATATTCCAGAAGATTGTTTAGTCGTAGGGCAAGTTTCTCGTCTATATGAAAAACAAAAAAATCAAAGTTTTTGTGTGAAGGTTTTTTCTGAAATCGTCAAAAAAGAACCAAATTCTCGTCTCGTATTTATTGGAAGAGGAGATACTGAGTTTTTAGAAAATGTGGCAAAAGAATATGGAGTAGCAGACAAAGTCATCTTTACAGGCTTGACCACTAATGTCGGAAAAATGCTAAATCTTCTAGATGTTTTCTTCTTCCCATCTCATTTTGAGGGCTTGCCAATTGTACTCATTGAAGCGCAAGCAAATGGATTACCTGTTGTAACAGCAAATCATTTACCAGATGCAAAAATACTAGATAACTATGATAACAGCCTGTCTTTGAATGATTCTCTTGAAGATTGGGCAGATAAGATTTTGTCGTTCAGAGATCATCGGGAGCTTGATACAGAAAAGGTGAAACAGCTAATAGATGAAAATGGCTACGAGATTGAATCAGCAACCAAACAGTTGGAGAAATTATTTAATGAGTAATAAAAACGTTGGTTGAGAGGACAAACATGTCTTCTCTAATTTTTTTATAATGATTTAATAGTTTGGAACACTATTTAATCCTGAAGCAAAAACGGACAAAATAAAGAAGTCATGATATAATATAAAGTAGATTTCTATGTTATAAAACAAGAACTGTTTGGACATTATTCATTTGAAAACTCCTTGTTGTTCAAACGATAGTAAAATAAAATAGGGGCTCTAAACCCTTGCTATGAAAGGAAAAAAACTCAATGGCTACTATTCAATGGTTTCCTGGTCACATGTCTAAAGCGCGTCGACAGGTGCAGGAGAATTTAAAATTTGTTGATTTTGTGACGATTTTGGTTGATGCACGCTTACCTCTGTCTAGTCAAAATCCTATGTTGACTAAGATTGTTGGTGACAAACCAAAACTCTTGATTTTAAACAAGGCGGACTTGGCCGACCCAGCAATAACCAAGGAATGGCGCCAGTATTTTGAATCACAAGGAATTCAGACGCTAGCTATCAACTCCAAAGAGCAAGTGACTGTAAAAGTTGTAACAGATGCAGCCAAGAAGCTCATGGCGGATAAGATTGCTCGCCAGAAAGAACGTGGTATCAAGATTGAAACCTTGCGTACCATGATTATCGGGATTCCAAATGCTGGTAAATCAACTCTTATGAACCGTTTGGCTGGTAAGAAAATTGCCGTTGTTGGTAATAAACCAGGGGTTACCAAGGGGCAACAATGGCTCAAAACCAATAAAGACTTGGAAATCTTAGATACGCCAGGGATTCTTTGGCCTAAATTTGAAGATGAAACTGTAGCTCTTAAGTTGGCCTTGACTGGAGCTATCAAAGACCAGTTGCTTCCTATGGACGAGGTAACCATTTTTGGTCTCAATTATTTCAAAGAACATTATCCAGAAAAGCTGGCTGAACGCTTCAAACAAATGAAAATTGAAGAAGAAGCGCCTGTTATCATTATGGATATGACCCGTGCCCTCGGTTTCCGTGACGACTATGACCGTTTTTACAGTCTCTTCGTAAAGGAAGTCCGTGATGGCAAACTCGGTAACTACACCTTAGATACATTGGATGACCTCGATGGCGACGATTAAAGAAATCAAAGAACTCCTTGCAACGGTCAAGGAGTTAGAAAGCCCTATTTTTTTAGATCTTGAAAAGGATAATCGCTCAGGAGTTCAAAAAGAAATCAGCAAACGTAAAAAAGCTATTCAGGCAGAATTGGTTGAGGATCTTCGTTTAGAATCCATGCTTTCCTACGAAAAAGAACTTTACAAGCAAGGATTGACCTTAATTGCTGGTGTTGACGAGGTTGGTCGTGGCCCTCTGGCTGGGCCTGTAGTCGCTGCAGCCGTTATTTTACCTAAAAATTGTAAGATTAAAGGTCTCAACGACAGCAAAAAAATCCCTAAAAAGAAACATCTGGAGATTTTCCAAGAAGTTCAGGAGCAAGCCTTGTCAATCGGCATTGGTATCATGGATAATCAGGTCATCGACCAAGTCAATATCTATGAAGCAACCAAACTAGCTATGAAGGAAGCAATCTCCCAGCTCCCTCCGCAACCTGAGCACCTTTTGATAGATGCCATGAAACTGGATTTACCAATTTCACAAACATCTATCATCAAAGGAGATGCCAATTCCCTCTCGATTGCAGCGGCTTCTATAGTAGCCAAGGTGACACGTGATGAATTGATGAAGGAATTCGATCATCAGTTCCCTGGTTATGATTTTGCTGCTAATGCAGGATATGGAACAGCTAAACACTTAGAAGGACTGGAAAAACTAGGAGTTACCCCAATTCACCGAACCAGCTTTGAACCAGTTAAATCACTGGTTTCAGGAGAAAAAGAAAGTTAAGTTAGAAGGAATGATTATGGAGGAACAGTCAGAAACACTCAGTTCCAAGAAAGAATTTGCCTTTGCCTCAAGCACCATACTATCCCAAGTTGGACGAGGAATCATTGTGGGACTCGTTGTCGGGCTCATCGTCGGATCCTTTCGGTTTTCAATCGAAAAAGGCTTCCACCTGATACAAGGACTTTATCAAGATCAAGCGCACCTAGTGCGCAATCTTTTTATCATTGGTCTATTTTATTTAATAGTTTGTTGGCTCAGTGCGAAATTAACTCGATCAGAAAAAGACATAAAAGGCTCAGGAATTCCTCAAGTCGAAGCCGAATTAAAGGGACTCATGACCCTCAACTGGTGGGGCGTACTTTGGAAAAAATATATTCTAGGAATTCTTGCTATTGCAAGTGGCCTTATGCTGGGGCGTGAAGGGCCAAGTATTCAACTCGGAGCGGTTGGTGGTAAAGGTATTGCTAAATGGCTCAAATCCAGTCCAGTAGAGGAACGCTCTCTGATTGCCAGTGGAGCTGCCGCAGGGCTAGCCGCAGCCTTTAATGCACCAATTGCTGGACTTCTCTTTGTCGTAGAAGAAGTTTATCACCATTTTTCACGCTTTTTCTGGGTCTCAACTCTAGCAGCAAGTCTCGTAGCAAATTTTGTTTCTCTTCTCATATTTGGCCTAACACCCGTACTGGATATGCCAGACAATATACCACTCATGACCCTAGACCAGTATTGGATTTACCTCCTTATGGGAGTTTTTCTTGGACTATCTGGTTTTCTCTATGAGAAAGCTGTACTCAATGTCGGTAGAGTTTATGATTGGGTTGGACAAAAAATCCATTTAGATAGAGCATATTATCCAATTCTGGCTTTCATTCTCATCATACCGGTCGGGATCTTCTTGCCACAAATTCTTGGTGGTGGAAATCAGCTTGTTCTTTCCCTAACTGAGCAAAATTTTAGTTTCCAAGTTCTATTAGCTTACTTTTTGATTCGCTTTGTTTGGAGCATGATTAGCTATGGAAGTGGCCTTCCAGGAGGAATTTTTCTACCAATTTTAGCGCTTGGTTCCTTACTCGGTGCCCTAGTTGGTGTCATTTGTGTGAATATTGGACTTATCAGTCAGGAACAATTTCCTATATTTGTCATTCTGGGAATGAGTGGATACTTTGGAGCAATATCAAAGGCTCCCTTAACTGCCATGATACTCGTAACTGAGATGGTAGGAGATATTCGCAACCTCATGCCACTCGGACTGGTAACCCTAGTTGCCTACATCATCATGGATTTACTCAAGGGTGCACCAGTCTATGAGGCTATGTTGGAAAAAATGCTACCTGAAGAAGCGTCAGATGAAGGAGAAGTCACACTTATTGAAATTCCTGTTTCAGATAAAATAGCAGGAAAACAAGTTCACGAACTCAACTTACCACACAACGTCCTTATTACAACCCAAGTTCATAACGGTAAAAGCCAAACCGTTAACGGCTCAACCAGAATGTATCTCGGTGATATGATTCACCTGGTGATTCCAAAAAGTGAAATTGGGAAAGTCAAAGATTTGTTGTTGTAGATCAAAAATATTTTTACATAATTTTTATTATGTAATAAATGTATCAAGAATATTTTGTTGATTTTGATAAGGGAGGACATACATCATAATGAAAATACTAGATGTTCTATATGAGTTTTATGGTGATTTTGAATTCATTAAAGAAAAGTGGAATGAAAAATACGAAGGTATTCTTATCAAAATAAAGGATGAGCAAGGATATAAAAGATGCCGCTTAGCAAAAAGAACACCGAAAAAAGAAGGATATTTTACAGTTTTTTGGAAAAAAGACAAAAATAACATGAACACTCCTTATACCAATGAAGATTTGGGAACTGAACTTGTTATCGTTGTCATCGATAATGATAAAAAGGGGCTATTTATTATTCCAAACGAAGTTGCTATTTGTAAGAAAATTCTCTCAACAAAAAACAGCAAAGAAAAAATGTCCATGCGATTTTATCCGCCTTGGTGCACAAATTTAAATACAACGGCTCAATCAACACAAAAATGGCAATTGAAATTTTTTAGAGAAATTGAATTATAAGAATGACTTTGAAAAATTTCTAGTAGATTCATATCAAACACAAAGATTTGGTTCTTATGAAAAAAGAACCAAATCTTTGTGTTAGTTTCTCAGGAATAAAGTACATTATAGACAATTTTTGTCGAAAAAATTTTTTAGTTATAACATGTTATGAAAAAACTAAAAATTTATGAACAATTGACCTTACATAGTCTAAAGCCTTGATAATACTGGGATAGAAACATAAAATACATATATTGAAAAAAGTACTTTATTTATGTTTGTACATTATTTTAAAAAAGAATATTGTATAAGGTTTGTATCGATGGGAATACTAAATATTAAATAGTAAATGGATATTTTGGAAAAACCTCTTGATTTAAAAAGACACCTTTACTTTGCCCCAAAAAAAGTAGTGCGTAATTTTCCCGTCAGAAATTTTCTACCTACTATTCTTAGTATGTTTTTGTGTTGACATTTTTTTAAAAAAAAGGTAAACTATTAACATGACATGAATAAAGTTAATAGTTAGGAGATAAGATGGGAATTTTAAGAACTCATTTAGAAGCAGAGTGTGACCCACGATTAGCCGGTGAATTAGCATACAGTATTAAGGAGGCCTATCGCTTTTTGTGGGAACTCATTGATACCACACCAGTATTGCGACACCCAGAAATGCGAAAGACTTATGGGCATATCCGACAAGCATTAGTCGATGTAGCGCTGCGATTAGTTTTAGAAGATTCATCAATGAGAACAGATGTGCAAATGTTATCTGCAGTGAATAATAAAGTGAACGGCTATACTTATACGATGATTGAAACAAAAGGAGCCATTATTTCTCCAGTAAAAACCAGAAGTATAAAAACAATGCCAAAAAAAGCTCTTCACAGAAGTGTGGCTAGTGTGAAAAATAAACAATTTGATCTTTTTACAACCCAAGAGGATATCAATAAGCATTATGATGCTGATAACCCACCGTTTCTCCTCTTAACATACGGCGGAAAGAATCATCACCTGCAATTTGTTCAGCTGGGTTTGCCAAATGTTGATACAGAGCAATGGATTGAGAAAGTAGATATTATGAATGCCCAGCGGATTGTTGCCTCGAAAGACCAAGAGCAGACCACTCAAAAGAAACTAGATTTGACTTTAACGGAGCTGTCAGAAGAGCTTCTTAGGAGAGAAGTAAATGGAACAAGGAATATTTAGTCCCTCTAAATTAACAAAGGCTAGAATAGCCAGAGGATTAACTAAAAAAGAATTGGCTGAACGAACAGGAATATCTAGACAAATGATTTCTAATTATGAATTAGGGAAAACACATCCAGGAGCAAGTAAGTTAATGACAATTGTTGCTGAACTAGATTTTCCATACACCTATTTTACTTCTGAACCTAAAAGGTTTTACGAAGGGGCCACTTTTTTTCGTAGTCAATCTGCGGCTACTAAAAGAGCAAGGGATATGCAAGCTGTCAGGTTAGAATTTCAAAAGGAAATTTATGATTTGCTGTCTCAGTATGTTAATTTTCCTGAATTAACTCTACCTGACATTTTAACGAAAACTATTTACGATATTACTAATAACGATATTGAGGAAAAAGCTAAAGAATTAAGAGAACTATGGGGATTAGGTAAAGATATACCAATTTCTAATCTCACTGAGATTGCAGAAGTTAATGGTATTATTGTTGTTGAGTCCAATATGTCTGATGACAAATTGGATGCAGTGTCAGAATGGATTGAAGACAGACCGTATATCATGCTGACAGATAATGGAGAATCTGCTGTACGTCGTCGTTTTAATATTGCACATGAATTAGGTCATATTTTACTTCATGGAGATATTGAAAGTATTCACGACTATACCTCTCAGGAATTAAAGAATATTATTGAGAATCAGGCAAACTATTTTGCTTCTTGTTTATTGTTACCTGAGAATGGTTTTTTAAAATCTTTGTTATCTACTAATTTAGACTTTTATATTGAGTTAAAAAAATATTGGAAAGTTTCTATTCAATCAATGATTATGAGAACTTATCAGTTAGAGTTAATCAATGATGATCAAAAATTATATTTGTTTAGGAAAATTGGCTTTAATAAATGGAAGAAGCGTGAGCCTTTGGACAATGAATTGACTCTTGAGAAACCTAGTCTTTACCGTAAAGTATTTGACTTAATTATCAGTAATGATATTTTACAAAAAAATGAACTAATTTCTAACTTATCTCTACCCAAAGATGAGTTAGAAAAATCATTAGATATTTCAATTAATGATAATTATCAATTGTCACAAAAAGGTCCTGTATTAAGAATAGTTAAATGAAAAGTCTCAATAATATTGAGACTTTTTTGTAGTTATAGAGTATAGATGCAATATCTACATTTTCAGTGTTAGTGGAATGTTTTTTCTTTTTCACATACAGAATCATTTCTATCAAAATATACAAATGAAGAAATTTCAGTCCTCACTCTAATAGTGTACATTTTAAGTGGAAGTTTTGAAAACTGGAAATTTTTGTACTTTTCCTTAGACAGTGGATAAACCTTTGATGCGACTGAGTTTAAGACGTAATGTACACTCTTTGAAAAATGTACTTTATAATTGAAATGTACTTTATTTTAAGGCAAGATAAAGTACATTTTTTGATTCAGTAGCTTAGATGCGTAATGTACAAAATCAGCCCCTTTTAAACCTAAACCCCTTGCAAGCCTAAAAACATTGATTTAATAAGGTTTTGAATTTCACTTTTGTTACAGTGTACATTTGAAAAAATTCCAGTTTTTACTTTGATAAGGTACATTTTAGGCAATTTTGAACGAAAAAAATTTTTAGTTATGTTTTGGTTATTAAAACTTTTATAAAAAAGTTGGACTACTGTTTTAAGTTTCTTGCTACATCTTTCCGAAAAACTATAATTTTCTTGAAAAATAAATAAGTCTATGCTATACTACTAGTAGACTTATTTATGGAGAAATACATGAAACGTGAGATTTTACTGGAACGAATCGACAAACTAAAACAAATCATGCCCTGGTATGTTCTTGAATACTACCAATCTAAGCTTGCTGTTCCTTACAGTTTTACAACCTTGTACGAATACCTCAAGGAATATGATCGATTTTTCAGCTGGGTTTTAGAGTCTGGTATCTCAAATGCCGATAAAATATCTGATATTTCTTTATCTGTCTTGGAAAATATGTCTAAGAAAGACATGGAATCCTTTATCCTTTACCTACGTGAACGTCCTTTGCTGAATGCTAATACAACCAAGCAAGGAGTTTCTCAGACAACCATCAATCGGACTTTGTCAGCACTTTCTAGTCTTTACAAATATCTGACCGAGGAGGTTGAAAACGATCAGGGAGAGCCTTATTTTTATCGTAATGTAATGAAGAAAGTTTCAACAAAGAAAAAGAAAGAAACACTTGCTGCCAGAGCTGAAAACATCAAGCAAAAACTTTTTTTAGGTGATGAAACAGAAAGTTTTCTAACTTATATTGACCAAGAGTATCCACAACAACTTTCAAATCGCGCCCTATCTTCATTTAATAAAAATAAAGAACGTGATTTGGCCATTATCGCCCTTCTCTTGGCGTCTGGTGTTCGCTTGTCTGAAGCAGTTAATTTAGATCTAAGAGATCTCAATCTAAAAATGATGGTTATCGATGTCACTCGAAAAGGGGGGAAACGTGACTCTGTCAATGTCGCTGCCTTTGCAAAACCTTATTTAGAAAATTATCTAGCCATTCGAAATCAACGCTATAAGACGGAAAAAACAGATACAGCCCTCTTTCTAACCTTGTATAGAGGTGTTCCAAATCGTATCGATGCTTCCAGCGTTGAAAAAATGGTTGCTAAGTATTCTGAGGACTTCAAAGTCCGTGTAACACCTCATAAACTACGACATACCCTAGCAACTAGGCTCTATGATGCCACTAAATCGCAAGTTTTGGTCAGTCACCAGCTAGGACATGCCAGCACACAAGTCACTGACCTCTATACCCATATCGTCAATGATGAACAAAAAAATGCCTTGGATAGTTTATGATTTTACGTAATATAACTTATGTAAAATATATGTCAAGAAAAGAGGCAGCTAAAAATAAGCAACTTCTTTTTCTTTATATCGGATACCAGTAAAGTAGCGTGGAATATCAATTGTTTCTATATTTTTGAAATTCTCATTTGCCTACTACTAATTTAACCATAGCAAAAATAATGCAGATAAGGAAGGATATTTTTGCTTGCAGGAATTCTAAAAATCAAGCTTTCTGGATTCAAATCTCTTCATAATCACAGTTAAACGCCAACGGTATAGCGCCCCACTCACAATTAGACTAATAATCAAGCCAATCCAGTAAGAATAAGCTCCAAAATCTGTTAGTGAATCGAAGACCATAGCCACTGGGATTGCTACGCCCCAATAACCAACCAAACCAAGGTAAAAAGGAATAACGGTATCCTTATAACCCCTCAAAATTCCCTGAAGCGGTGCCGCAAAGGTATCTGCTAACTGGAAGAAAAGGCTGTAAGTCAAAAAACGCGCTGTCAAATCGATAAATTCTGAGTCGTTCCCATAAAGACTGGCCACATTTCCCCTAAAAATGTAAAGGAAGGTTAAGGTGAAGGCTGCAAAAATGAGGGCAGTCCATCTTCCTAGACCAATATAGGTTTTCGCATCATCAAATCGCTTGGCTCCCACTTCATAGGAAACGACAATAGCCATAGCCGATGAGATACTCATAGGAAAGGCGTACATAAGACTTGAAAAGTTCATAGCTGACTGATGACTAGCGATAATCAAGGACGAAAACTTAGCCATAATCAAGCCAACCACAGAAAAGATAGCCACTTCCGCGAAGACAGTTCCTCCAATAGGCAGACCTAAGCGAACTCCTTCCTTGATTTTATCCATATTAAGCGGAATGCATTTCTCAAAATGCAAGGCTTTGAGCTTCTCCTGTTTAAATAGAACCAAAACAGAAATCCCCAGCAAGACCCAGTAGGCCAAGGATGTTCCTAAACCAGCACCAGCACCTCCCAGCTCTGGAACTCCAAAGGCACCGTAAATCAAGAGATAGTTAAATCCGCTATTGAGAGGGAGTAACAAAAGCATGAGGTACATGGACAGCTTGGTCAAGCCCAGCGAATCCAGCAAGGAACGAATGACACTAAAAAGCAACAGGGGGATAATTCCGATAGATAAAAACCAGAGATAGCGAACCGCTACTGCTGCCACCGGTGCTTCTAGTCCAATATGATTCAAGATTGGTGGTGCCAATAAAAGCACCATCCCCAGTAAGACCACGGATAGGCCCAAGGCCAGATAGATGAACTGGTAAAAATCAGACGCAACCTCTTCCTTTTTACCTCGACCAAGATGGTGACCAATGATAGGCACCAGAGCTGACACAATCCCTGTCAGGAATGTGAAGAAAGGATTCCAGATACTGGTTGCCATAGACACACCAGCCAAGTCCATGGTATTGTATTGACCTGTCATAGTCGTATCAACAAAGGAGGCAGAATAATTGGCAAATTGATAAATAAGGATAGGGAAAAATATCTTTAAAAATAAGATAAATTTATCTTTAAAATGATGGGTTTGGTACATATAGTCTCTCTATTTTTCTAGTTTACAGAGCAGACTTCCACCTAGTTTTGATAGACAATTTGTCCCTTACAGATGGTATATTTAACCTGCCCTTTTAAGGTTTCACCGATGAATGGTGAATTAGCTGCTTTGGAAGCAAAATGGGAGTCCACAAGGCGGTCAGCATTAGCATCAAAAATAGTAATATCCGCTGGACCATTCTCAGCCAAGTAACCTGCTTCAAAGTTATAAAGCTTGGCTGGGTTATAGGTCATCTTTTCGAGTAATTCCATCAGGCTTAACTCACCAGCTTCTACCAAATAGGTCAAGCCGAGAGAAAGAGATGTTTCCAAACCTGTCATACCAGATGGCGCTTTGGTAATATCCTCGACATTTTTTTCATCCGCATGGTGAGGCGCGTGGTCTGTCGCGATAACTGTGATAACACCTGACTTGAGACCTTCGATAACGGCACGACGGTCTGATTCCAAACGAAGTGGCGGATTCATCTTAGCATTGCTTCCTTGTGTCAAAAGGAGCTCTTCGGTCTTAGAAAAATGCTGTGGTGCTACTTCTGCTGTGACCTGCGCACCTAGCCCCTGAGCAAACTCAACTACTTTAACACTTTCTTCCTTAGACAAATGCTGGATGTGAACATGGGCCTTGGTTGCATAGGCAATCATGACATCACGCGCCATCATAGCATACTCAGCCACCCCAGTAGCACCGCAGATATGGAAATGTTCTTTAGCGATATTTTCATTAAAGCCAAGAATCCCATTCAAACCTGGATCTTCCTCATGGAGACTAATAAAGGTATTAAGCTTTTTGGCTTCCTCCATGGCTTCCTTGACAACTTTACTACTTTCAAGCGGAATACCGTCATCAGAAAAACCAACCGCACCAGCTTCTAAGAGTGCCTTGAAGTCAGTCAAGTCTTGGCCATTAAAGTTCTTAGTAATGGTCGCAACCGTCTTAACATTAATCTTCTCTTTGGCAGCTGAATGGAGAACTTCTTGCAAGGTCTCTACATCCGAGATGGTTGGACTAGTATTAGCCATCATGACAACAGTTGTAAAACCACCTGCCGCAGCTGCTAGTGCCCCAGTATGGATGTCTTCCTTGTGTGTTTGACCAGGTTCACGGAAATGAACATGAATATCGACCAAGCCAGGAGCAACTACAAGACCAGTAGCATCAATTATCTCTGCTCCTTCTTCTTTAATCTCAGGCGCAATTTTGATAATTTTCCCATCTTGAACTAAGACATCACACACTTGATCCAAATCAGACTTGGGATCCATTACACGACCATTTTTAATTAGTAGCATCTGCTTTCTCCTTTATTCATAGAAATCGACTTGGGTATCCAACAATTTATCCCCATCATAAACAAACTTGGCTGAAAAGAAGGGTTTATCCTCTAAAAGCCACTCAACAAAGGTATGGTCACCTTCCCAAGTTGGCTTGCTCAAAACCTCATCATAGGGAACCCATTCTAGCGTTCCCTCGTTGCAGTCAATCAAGTCACCCTCGAACTCCGTCACCTTAAAAACATAGGTGTACCAGTCTAAATCTGGCGTAAATTCAGGAAAAGTGATAACACCTTTTAGAACTGGCTTGGCTTTCAGTCCCGTCTCTTCGAGGATTTCACGCGCCGCGCATTCCTGAGGGGTCTCTCCTCTCTCTAGCTTACCACCCACACCAATCCATTTCCCTTCATGAACATCATTTGGCTTCTTATTACGATGGAGCATGAGCAATTCTTTCCCGTTATCAATGTAGCAAATCGTCGCTAACTGAGGCATATTTTCTCCTTATCTAAGCCAATCGATTGGCTCTTGTCCTGTTTCTTTTAAGAATGCATTGGCCTTGGAAAAAGGCTTGGAACCCCAAAATCCTCTATAAACTGACAAAGGACTAGGATGGGCTGATTCGATAATCAAGTGATGAGGATTGGTAACTAAGGCCTTCTTCTTACGTGCATAAGCTCCCCAGAGTACAAAAACGACTGGTCTATCTAGATGATTGACCACCTGAATCACAGCATCCGTAAAAGGCTCCCATATCTGACCAGCATGACCATTGGCCTGTCCATCAGGAACTGTCAAACAAGCATTAAGAAGCAAGACTCCTTGCTCAGCCCAAGCTGTCAAATCATGAGATTTCTTAACCCCGATATCATCTGACAATTCTTTCAAGATATTTTGCAAGGATGGTGGAGCTGGGATAGAGTTCGGTACAGAAAAACTCAAGCCCTGCGCTTGACCTGGCCCGTGATAGGGATCCTGTCCCAGAATCACCACCTTAACGTTTTCTAGGGGTGTGGTCAAGAGAGCCTGAAAAACCTTTTCCTTGGGTGGATAAACAGTCCCCTGACCATAAACCTGCTCCATAAACTGATTGATTTTCCCAAAATAACCCTCAGGTAATTGTGCCTTAATCAAAGCATGCCAAGACGAGTGTTCCATAGCCAACTCCTTCGTTTTTACTGCCTCTATTATAGCAAAAAGTGGCTATGGAAACCACTTTTTACAGTTTATCTAAACAATCCAGCAAGTCTTGGTAAGAATGGACTTCGTAAGTCGGTTGGGCTTGTGTGTGATTTTCGAGGTGATGAGGGTTGTACCAGATAGTGTCAATCCCCGCATTATTACCACCTTGAATGTCGGCAGTTAGGGAATCTCCAATCATCAGCGTCTTTTCTTTGCTAAAACCTACAATCTGCTGCCCCATTTTTTCATAAAAGAGGGCATCAGGCTTTTGTGTTTGCAACTGTTCAGAGATAAAGACTTGATTGAAATAAGGTGCTAGACCAGATTGAGCTAAACGCCCTGTCTGAATGGCAGTTATTCCATTTGTCGCAGCATACAAGTCATAATCACGCTCGATGAGGCTATCTAAAAGTTCATGAGCACCTGAAAAAGTTTGCCCCTGTTGGGCGAGGTAAAATTGGTAACGCTGGGCTAGAAAACTACCGTCTTTTTCCTCTCCAAAATGAGCAAATAAACAAGAAAAGCGCGTGTTAACCAGCTCTTGTTTACTGATTTTCTTTTGCTCCAAGTCCTTCCAGAGAGCCTTGTTCATAGGAACATAATAGTCTTTATAAGCCTGAATATCTGCAACCCCTTCTTCTTTTAGAAGTTGCGTTAAAGCCACATCCTCAGCAGCATCAAAATCAAGCAAGGTGTGGTCGAGGTCGAAGAGTAGAAATTTGTAGGACAATTTGGTGTTTTCCTTTCTAAGATAAACAACTTTCACTTCAGCCAGCTGTTTAATGTAAAAACTTAAAAGTGGTATAGTATCACAAAGAATAATCGTTCCAATTGATTAACTAATCCATACTATTCTAGTCAAGTTTATTTTTATTATAGAAAAATCTTCTATAAATTCGAGCAATAGTTAAAATACATACAAATATGACTCCCAAAATAGATAATACTATTTTCACAAAACTCATTTCAGAGCCTATTACATAGATATGAAAAAGAGGGGCTAGTCCTACACATAGAGACAATAGATAATTACTAAATCTTATCTCACCAATTCCTGCAAAAAAATGTTTCATTTTAAATATCCCCATTTTACCTTTCATCTTTATAATCCACTAACAAGCTACTAACAACTCTATTGACTTCTCTTTTTTTTGAAAAATCTTGACAGCAAATTTACTCCACTTAATGCCACTAAAACTTCAATGGGCAAAAAATAGTAATCCCATATCAAATGAGAAATCAGCAATGTTAGAAATAGTATACAGTCAATATAACTATTCTGAAAATACTCTGTAATTACATAATACAGATATACCACAACCATCAAAATTAAAACAACCATCATAATACTATTATCCTGTCCTTCTCACTAACGCTATTTCCAAAATTTAATTTTTTTATGACTTAGTAACGTAATTCCAATTAGCAATACACCTAATATAAATAAAAGTATTTCCCAAAATTTATTCTCAGTTTTAATAAAAGGTATAAGATACATACTAACCAATAGGGAACTTACTCCTAAAAGAGCAAAGACCACTCTGACTTTATCACTTAGTTTAAACATATTTAATTCCCCATAAAATAAGCAGTAGCTACGTTTACTGTAACATTCCCCGTCTTTATGTAGAGATAATCTCCCATCAAGACACCTCATCTCTTCTTACTCAATAGCAGCATAATTATTTGGTGATACGAGTTTCATAAGATTTCTCCTCTTTAACGTTGCATGGTTAGGATAGTTCTCCAATAAGTAATCGTCGACTGCGTTTAAAGCACTTTGTTACCTAGATAAGATATCCTTTCACTATTTAATTTTAAGGAGAAGTAAGATTTAACCATATTTATCTCATTTCTTATTTTTAAATAACTCATACTCTTTTTCTCTGATAAAGGGAAGTGAGAAATTAGAAAAAAATAGTAGAATTGAAAATAGGTATCCATCTTTTTGCATTGCTAAAACATAGCCTAAAAATAAATAGACAATCAAATCTAGTACAAAAAGAGAAAATATCCTCCTTTTCATTACCTCACTTGAATTAAAGATTCTGTTTAATAGAAACTTTATCGTAGTATCTACACAAATTTTTATCAAAAAGATAAGAGTCAATACACGATTATCAACTGTACCATGAAGAATAAATGGAAATATAGTTAATATAAAACTAGAAATCTCTAAATATTTTATCCAAGGAGATTGAGACATCTTACTTTTAAACTGACTGATTTTCCTATACTCACTAGCTAATCTAGTATCAAAATCTTTACCAATTTTATTAAAGATTAAAAACTCCAGGATAAAATTACTTATTAATACGATATAAGTAGAAACGTTTCCTGGGAAAAATTTATTGATTAAAATTGGAAAACTAATTAACAGAGTCGAGTTTATAGCCAAACAAATGGATACTATTTTATTCTTCACAGAGTATATAGGTAACGATACTATTGAATAGAGAAACGCTAAAAAAATAAGCAAGAAATACTCTGTGCTGCTAATTAGCGGCGCCCTTAATGATAAAAATAGATAGGCACCCCACACGATGATATGCGCTTTACGAATTGACTCTAGATTACTCATCTACCTACTCCTAATATGTAAAGAGAATCCATTTTTAGTTCACATTCTCTTTCCAACAAGTCATAAACGTTTCATGATATTTCCTTCTTTTACATTAGGTAAAGTTGAAATACATTTTTTGCAAGTGAAAATATTATTATTATTTGGAAACCCAAAATATCTATCCCTCTTCTAGACCTAAACCAAGTCAGATTAAAGATACAAATATAATGATAAGGCTTTCTTTTACTTTAGACTACCATAAAACAAGGAATCTTTCAACAAAATTCATTGGCAAACTACTATTCTAGAAGATTGACAGCTCAAATCTTTCAGAATAGAACAATCCTAACTATCGAATACCCTAACTTCATAAATATCCATGTGATTCTAGACCTAGAATTCCTATAAACTAAATGTTTTCGCGCTATTCTAAGCTATTGATAGCCTTAAATGTTAATTTTTGAGCAATTCTAAAGCTAGAATAGTCCCATCACAATCAGTTTTGAATTATTATACTCAATGAAAATCAAAGAGCAAACTAGGAAACTAGCCGCAGGCTGTACTTGAGTACGGCAAGGCGACGTTGACGTGGTTTGAATTTGTTTTTCGAAGAGTATTAACAATTTAGAAACGCTATGATTCCACTCCTTTTACATTAAAAAGGAACTGCATAAAGCAATCCCTTTCTGATTTTGAAATTATTTACTTAAAATTTAATAGTTGAGATAATCAATAGCCCACTTATAAAAAGAGTTATAGTAAAATTTCTTATTTATTGATTTCAAGCTCCAACAACTGTGTTTGAATAACTGACAGTTCTGCCCCAGCCTGAAGAAGAGCTGCTGCAGTATAGGCACCTTCTACAATTGGAACCCTATTGATCATGATACTTTTATCACTGAAATCAGCCACCATTTCTAAGTTCATTTTAGCAGAACCTAGGTCAAAAAAAGCTAATAAAGAATCTGCTGGATTTTCGGAAACAACCCTATCTACTTGATCAAAACTTGTTCCAATTCCTCCATCTTCGGTTCCTCCTACATAAGTAATCGGAACATCTTTAGCTACTTCACTAATCAGCTCAACAACACCTTCTGCAATGTGTTTGGAATGTGAAACGATAACAAGACCAACACTTCCCATTAAACCACCCCAGTTTCTAAAAGAGCAGTAAAGAGTAATCCTGATGAGAATGATCCAGGATCAATATGTCCCAGAGAACGTTCTCCTACATAAGATGCCCTTCCTTTAGTTGCAAGTAAATCTTTGGTAGCATTCACTAGCTTATCAATAATCTCTTGAGTCAATTGGCCAGCAGACAAGGCAGCAATAACAGGAGTCCAAACATCAACCATTGTCTTTTCTCCAACTTCTGCTTTCCCACGTTTGACAATCATATCCAAACCACTTTGTAAGATTTCCTCTATTTTCGAATTTGAATCAGCCTTGGCCATGCCCATAAAAGCAGAGCCATACAAGGGACCAGAAGCACCACCTACCTTACTCAGTAGTTGCATTGAGACAAGTTTAAAAACATCACTGCTAGTCTCAAATTGCTTTCCTTCTAAGTTTTCCATAACTGCAGCCATGCCACGCGCCATATTTCCACCGTGGTCTCCATCTCCTATAGGAGTGTCTAGCTCACTAAGGTAATCTTTCTGTTCTTGAATCTTTTTATTAAAAAGCTTCATCCATTCAAGAGCTTGTTCAGCATTCATGAAACATTTCCTCCTTGAGTTTTACCAAGCTGGTGTAGTAACAGGTGCATTTAGAGCATCCAACCACTCATCATCTGCCAATCGAATCAATGTTAATGACAAGCCAGCCATATCAATTGAGGTCATATAGTTTCCAATTTTCTTAAACGCCAACTCAACACCTTTTTCATGGAGTAATTTAGCCACATCATTTGCAAATACATATTGCTCCATAAGAGGAGTGCTTCCTAAACCATTAATGAGAAGGCCATAGCGTTCTCCAGCTTTAAGTTGGAAACCTTCAGATAATTTTTCAACCAATTCTGAGGCCAATTGTGCTGAAGGTTGCATTTTCTCTTTCTTATATCCCGGTTCACCGTGGATACCAACTCCATATTCAAATTCATCATCTTCTAGAACAAATCCTGGTTTCCCAACTTCAGGAACAGTTGCTCCAGACAAGGCCAGCCCAATTGTTTTAATTTCTAACACAAGTTTATCGGCCAAGTCCTTCATTTCAGATAATGATTTACCAGAACGAGCCGCATCTCCCAAAATTTTATGGACTAATATAGTACCTGCGACACCTCGACGACCTTGGGTATAGAGACTATTTTCAACCGCAATATCATCATCGACTACAACACTTGCTACATCAATACCTTCCATTTCAGCAAGTTCTTGTGCAATTTCAAAATTCATGATGTCCCCTGAATAGTTCTTGATGACCATGAAAACTCCAGCACCTTCATCAGCCGCCTTGATGGCTTCTAAAATTTGGTCCGGAGTAGGTGAAGTGAAGACTGCTCCACAAATGGCAGCAGACAACATTCCATCTCCTACAAATCCAGCATGACTTGGTTCATGTCCTGAACCTCCACCTGAAATGAGTCCAACTTTTCCTGTCTTTTCTGCCTTTCTAACGATGACATCAAAACCATCTAAGCGTTCTACCAAGTCATCATGCATAAATGACAATCCCTGCAACATTTCATCAACAACTTGTGTCGGTTCATTTATAATTTTTTTCATGAGAAACTCCTTTCGGCATGTATCTTTGTTTTCGCTTTCATTATATATTTTTTATTGCTAGATGATAAGGGACAGATTCTATTATTTGTCCCCTTTTAAACCCGTTTAAAACATTTTTTTGGTAAAATGAAGTAAGTAAAAGAAAGGCTTCCTATGACATCATCACTTATTACAAAAAAACGGATTACCAAGGCATTTAGAGATCTATTAGCTACTAGAGAATTTGACAAAATCTCCATTGTAGATATCATGGAATCAGCTGGCATTCGTAGACAGACCTTTTATAATCACTTTCTTGACAAATATGAACTGCTAGACTGGATATTTGAAAATGACTTAACCGAGTATATCACCAATAACTTGGACTTCATTTCAGGCCAAAAACTATTACAAGAATTATTTTTTTATTTCGAACAAGAGCGTGATTTTTATATTCAACTTTTTGATATTCAAGGGCAAAATAACTTCTATGACCACTTTATCAGCTACTGTCGCTTGCTTGTATCAAAAATTTTAAGAGAATATGGTCAGATTGATATCGATTCATCTGCTTATACTTGTTTTTTGTTAGACTATCATTCACACGCTCTAGCAGAAATCGTGAAAGCTTACGTCAATAAAAAAAGTCCAGTTCCACAACCAGACTTTCTAATCATGACAATTATTGGAAAGAGACCACAATGACATTTATTTCAAATCATAAACAAAAAATTATTTCAAGTTACATTTCGGCAACTGTCAGCAGTCATCCTGAATTAGAAAAACACCCTACTTTACCACTAGTCTATCAAAAAAATCGCAATCCTCATCAGGTTCCAATATTGTCGGGTGGAGGTTCCGGTCACGAACCTGCGCATATTGGATATGTGGGAGAAGGAATGCTTACTGCTGCTATCTATGGCCAATTATTTACTCCTCCTACAAGAACTGAAATCTTAGAGTCCATTCGTTTTTTAAACAATGGTCACGGTGTCTTCATCATTGTAAAAAATTTCGAAGCAGACACCAAAGAATTTAGCTGGGCCATTAACACTGCTAGAAAAGAAGGAATTAAGGTCGGCTATAGTCTAGCACACGACGATATTTCAATTGAACCTCACAATAGATTTCAAATTAGAGGAAGAGGGCTTGCAGGGACAATCTTACTTCATAAAATCCTAGGATTTGCAGCTCAAAATGGTGCCAACATCGAGCAACTAACTGATTTAGGTCATCAGCTTGCTCCCGAAATCGCAACAATTGGCTTTGCAACGAAAGCTGCTAGTCTCCCCCAAGCCACCCTTCCACTATTTAACTTGGAAGAAGGAAATATTTCCTATGGTATTGGGATACATGGCGAAGAAGGCTATCGTATCGTCCCATTCCAATCATCGGAAATCCTTGCAAATGAAATTATAAGTAAATTAAGATTGCACTATCATTGGAAAAAGGGTGATCAATTTATATTGCTTGTAAATAATCTAGGCACTACCAGCAACTTAGAAATGGGCATATTTATCAATGATATCCTTCAACTCTTAGAAATTGAAGGAGTCACTATTACCTTTATAAAATCAGGAACATTTATGACCAGTCTAGATATGGCAGGTATATCCGTAACTCTTTGCCCCGTAAAAAATAAACAGTGGTTAGAAGCGCTCAATGCTCCAACGACAGCTTTTGCATGGTAATTTGCTTGTATAACTCAAAAGGGCTACATCACTTGATGGCCCTTTGTTTTTATCTTACGTTTAAAAGAACTCATTCTTGACATTTCAAATAGTCCATCTATACCTTACAATTCTTCTATCAAAAAACTGGCTGTTCCTCAACAACCAGTTTCTTCATTTTTAAACTAATTTCTTACTGTTCCTCTTCTGAAGGGAAAGCGATGCTATAGCCAAAATAGTAAAGGCTAGACCAACATACCAGTAGGGTTGATCTAGTGTCGTTGAACGACCTGATAGGTGGACGATTCCACGAAAGAGCATTCCTGCTGTTAGTACTGCAACTGCCGAGTTCCACAAGTTTAGACTGAGTCGCCCTAAGTTTGGGATGGTTTTCAACAATAATACCAGAATGATACCCCCTACTAGAGGAACCACAAAGAGATAGTGCATATGAAGGGAGCTCTCCCCAAAACTAAAGGACTCGTAGATACGGCTAAATGCTAAAAAGAAAATAGTGAGTAGACTATAGAAATATAGGGGACTACACTAAAAAGCCATCCAATTTGGATGACTTTTTTTAAAACTATTTACTTAGTTCTCTGATTTTTTACTTTTTTTGAAAAGTGAAATACCAAAGATTCCAGCTAAAATAGCAAGAAGATTCATAGTTAATGGCGAATCAGAAGTTCCTGTATTTGGTAACTGAGCTTTTTCTGGATCTGATTTTTGCTCAGTAGATTGAACATTTTCTGGTTGAACAGGTTTTGGAGCTGGCTCTGGATTCGGTATTGGTTTTGGATCCGGAGTTGGCTCTGGATTTGGTGTTGGCTCTGGATCTGGTGTTGGTT
>NZ_JAKUXJ010000011.1:0-2312 GCF_026782895.1 Streptococcus mitis | reverse complement strand
CGTGTTGAATAATTGGCAGTCATTTGTCCTCTCCTCTTTCCTTATTTAAATCGGTATAATAATTAATAATAACAGCTGATAAACAGCCAAAAAATATGAGCCCATAAATCGTCAAGAAGACACTGGTAATCCTTCCAATCAAGGTCACAGCTAGGAGATCCCCGTAGCCGACAGTCGTCGAAGTCACAAAAGCATACCAAAGACCGTCTCCGTAATTTGTGATAGCAGGTTCAACTAGGAAAAGCACGCCTCCTGACCCAAAAACAAAGGTCACAAAACTCAGAGCAAACCGAGTAAAACCCGTAACCTGTATAATATGCCATAACATTTTTAAACGTCTCATTTGTTCTCCTTATTCATACTAGCTCCTGACCGAGCCGTTTTTTCCAATAATCAAAGTGAAGATAGGACATGATCTCCATCAGAGAAAGATAGACAAACTGATAGATCTGATTTAAGCTGATTATCAACTGATATTGTTTGAAAAATGACTGGAAGAAAGACCAGATATGACTGTCTTGAATCAGTCCCTTCTTAACATCAGACAGGATATTAGCTAAAGCTCCCAAGGACTGAAACGGTAAATCCTTGACATTTATATAGATCCGGTCCACCACATCATTCAGACTGGTATCTTGGATGGCATGAAATTCTCCAAAGAGAACTCCTGCCGCTCCAAGAGTAGAAACAAATTCCACCAAATAATTTCTGAGGAAATTTTCTCAACCTTTTCCCATAATGTGTTTAGTGCCATCCATAACGATCCCAACCAGAAAAAGGAAAGAAAACAAGCAAAGAAATTTTGCCGTAAATCCCAAAAAGCTTCAAGACTTGGTGTTGTTGGTTTTTCTAACTCTAAAATCAAGATGGTCATAATAATTGCTAGAACAGCATCTGTCAATACAATTAATCTGTCTTTCTTCATCGGATTGCATCCCCTTTCTTTTTTGTAACATTCTATCTTATCGCATAATATTGGATATTCTTTCATAATCCGACTACAAACAAAAATAAACCAAAAAGTCTGTCCCTATTATGCTATATTTAACTCTAGAAGTATTCATCCATCTAATTAATAAATATATCATATTTCACAATAAATGAATACTATCAAAGATTCATCCCCTTTCACTTCATCATTTAGTGTTGCTTAGATTTATCAAAAACAACCAAATTTGTATTAATTTCAAGTATCACCTAGTTACAAAAATTTGGGGTGAACAGAAAAAGCATCCCGTATTTTTGATACGAAATGCTTTCAATAAGTTTAAATAAGTTTTAACGTTTACTAAATTGTGATGCTTTACGAGCTTTTTTCAAGCCTGGTTTGGAAAGTATGAATTTCAGTTGGACTAAAAACAGCGTAATATCAAGACTTTTCTCCGCTTTTATAAAAGCGTTTTTCCAATCAAATTCAACTAATTTTATCTAAATGGTGTGGATTTTACCCCCAAAATTACAGAGAATGGAGCTGATAAACACTAAACGTTCACACCATTAGTTAAATGATTTTTTTCATCATTTTTCTTAGATGATAGAACTTCTAATTTATTTCTTATTCAAGCAAAAACAACCTGCTATAAGTAAGAAAGAGGAAGATACAAGAAAAACACGGCGTAAAAACCGATTCAGTTCATTGTCCTCAATCCTTGTCTGCTTCATTTTCTTTTACGAGATCTTTTTGTGAATCCTTTTCAGAGAGTTTTTGATCGATATACTTGTTAATGGTTTCATAAAATTCCTTGGTCGCTTCACTATCTAATGTTGGCGAGTTCTGAACTTGATTCACTTTCAATTGAACAGATTGAATACCGTAAGAGGCTTGTTTTTGGTGGAGTGTTTCTAATTCTTCTTCTGAAATCGGATCTCCAACAACCGTCAAGACCAATTCATTGTTACTTGACTTGTAGACTTGATTAATAACCGTATAATTGGCGAACTCTTTTCCTACAAACTGTTTGATCCCTTCTTTGCGCGCTTGTTCTATTGTCAGAGTAACTGCCGAATAGCTAGCTGGAAGAATCAACAATACAATCAAAGAAATCAAGCCAATTCTCATTTTAATGCTCAGCTCTTTAAATGAAGTTAAAGGAGATTTTCTCATCAAAATTCTTGTTCCAACAATGTTGGCTAGCATGATAAAGACACAGTTGATCAAGAAAAGATAGAGAGCCCCCAATAAAAATCGTACATTCCCATTAGCTAAACCATAGCCAGCAGTACAGATAGGCGGCATCAAAGCTGTAGCAATGGCTACTCCTGGCACGATATTGTTTGCTTCTTTTTTCCTTGAACCGATCACACCAGCAATC
>NZ_JAKUXJ010000010.1:363-16122 GCF_026782895.1 Streptococcus mitis | reverse complement strand
CTGGTACTTCTACGATTGTATCACCATCAGCATCTTTAACAACTACAGTTACATCTTTTCCATCTTTTTGTTCATCTGTATCTGGTGTTGTTGTATCTACTTTCTCTTTATATTCAAAAGTAGCATTATCAGGGAAACCATACTTATCTTTATCTACAAGGCTATCCGCTGGTGTTGGTTGAGTATTATCAGGATTTGCTACTACATATTGAGTCTTAGGACCTACTACAGTAACTTTCGCTGGAATTTCTGCAATTGGTTCACCGTTAAGTTTTGCTACAACAACAACATCTTTATCTCCTGTTGTTTTTGTATCTACTGGTTTATTATCTTTATCTTTGTACTCAAATGTTGTTCCTTCTGGAAACTCTTCTGGATCAATATTATCTTTAGCCAAGACTGTCTCAGGTTTAGTATCAACAGGCACATACTGTCTATAAGCTCCAACTACACGTACTGTTGCTGGTACTTTTACTAATTCGTTACCATCTTTATCCTTAACGATCACGTTTACTGGGTAATCTCCAGCTTCTGAAATATTTACCGGATCTTTTCCGTCAACTTTTTCGTATTCGAAAGTTGCTCCCTCTGGATAATCACCTTTGTTAATGCTGTTTTCTGCAAGTGGTTGTCCTTGATCTACAGGAATAATTTGTGGATTACCTTTAACAACTTTAGCAGTTACTTCTACAGTTTCTTTACGTGTATTATCACCTGTACCATATGTTACTTCTACAGGAACTTTAACTTCTTGACCAGCCTTATCTTTTGTATCAGGAAGTTTAGTTTCATCTACATTTTTTTCAGTTCCATCTGTTTTAACAGCAACTTTTACTTTTTCAACTTCCGGTTTATTTCCATCTACTACATAGATAGTGCCTGGTGTTGAAACTTTTGGAGTTAACTTAATTGTAAAGCTTTGATCTTTATCTGAATCAGAATCAAATGTTGGATCTTGATCGAATGGATTTTCTTTAACTGTGTAACCCATTGATTTTAACACATCAAGACGAGCTTGAATTTTATCTTCTGGAATTTGTGTTCCAGCTTTACCTGAAAGATCAGTAATATTAAACTTCTCATCTAATGGTGTTTCTTTACCAGCTGCATCTACAGAAACAAAGTTAACTGTAGCTTTTTGAATTCCAGGTGCATATTGAATTGGAGTTTTACCGAATTTATCAGTTGGGTCAAAGTTGTCTGGAACTTTGTATCCTTTAGATGGATCTGCAGGATCAACTGGTGTTAATTCTACTCCATTATATGTTGGAACATATCCATCTACATAAGGAATAACTACCTTACTGAAATCACCAGGTTTTGTTGGATCATTTGGATTGTTAGGATATTTAATTGTATCTGGTGCATCTTGTGGTTTCTTACCAGCTGGATACTCAGGTGTAAATGATCCAATTTCTTTATAAAGAACTTTTACTACTTCATTAGTAACTTCACCTGTTTTAGATGGTGTTGGAGCTTCTTTTTCTGCGATAGTTTTATCAGCAGGCTCTACTTGTAAGTAGTTTTCAATTACTGGAGAAGTAACTTCATTGAATTTACCTTTTCCATCCTCTGCTGAAGCATCTGATATTTCTGCTCCTTCATAAACAGTCCAATCAGAGTATTTTACTTCACCTGTTTCTGGGTTTACAGTTGCTGTACGTTTGTAAGTTACTTTTTGAACTCTATCTGGAGCCGTTTCTGGGTCGATAGGTTGAGCGTTTGAATTATCTTTATCATTAACATTGATAAATTTAACCGTACGTGTCACTTCTTTAACTAAGTCATCACGTGTTACCCCAGCTGGGTATTTACCATAATTTTCATCTCCTGGTTTAACTGGTGTATCAGCTGTTTTTGGAGATACTGGAGCTGTTGTACTTGGATTTGTTGGGTCAGCTGTTACTGTTGGATCTACTGTAATCAAGTCTAATACGTGAACTGTTGTAGTATCAATATTAGATTTTTTACCTTCACTATCGGTAGCCTGAACTCTTACTGTATAATCTCCTGGTTTTGTTGAATCTAACCCACCGTCATTACTTACAGCAATCGTTGGTTTAGTAGAATCAACACCATCACGATCATCTTCTAAGTCAGTTGCTGTTGCCTCTGATTTTTTAAGTACTTCATCAGCTGTTAACTTTTTATCTGCTGGAGTTTTATAAACATAGATATCTTTTTTCTTAGTTTCTACAGTTGGAGCATTATTGATAACATCTCCATAAGCTGGATCTGATTCGTTTCCTGCTTTATCCAAGACTGTAACTTGAATACGTTTATCTGGGTTAGTTGTCTCATTTGCTTCTGTTAAATCAGTACCCGCAGGAACTGGTACAACTAATTTACCATCACGTACTTCTACTTTTGTTTCACCGTTATACCAACCGTCTTCTTTTTTCGTTAATGTAATCGGTGTTTTACTATTTGGTAAAGTAACTTTCATTGAAGTTAAGCCACCAATAGCTTTTTTAATATTGTCTACTTCCGTATCAGCATTACGAGTGGTTCCATTATTTTTATCGTTAGCTGCAATATCTTGTTTTTCTCTAGCTTCATCTGTTAAGTTAGGATCTTTTTCTGCAGGTACAGAAATTAATAATTCTGTTGGTTGTTTTTTATCAGTTTTTTCTCCAGTAACACTGTCTGTATGTACTGCTTCTACTGTTGGAGTTTGTGGCTTAACTGTATCAATATAAATCGTTTTATTGTAGTAGTAGTCTGGTTGATCAGTGTTTCTCACACCATTTACTACTGGATGATATTTACCATCAGCATTAGAAACATCTCCAGTATTTAACGCAGCATTATCTTCTGCATCTCTCATACCATTTGGTAAATAAGTTCTTACTTTAAATGTTGCAGTACCTTTATAATCGTCAGCAGTAGTAAATGGTAATCTAAATTTACGAACTCCATCATTCTTACCACCATTAGAACCTACACCGATATATGGAACGTCTCCGTTATTAGATTTTGATGTATTATATTTTAATCTTAATTTTCTAGTTGCTGGATCCCATTGGATATTATTAGGAGCAACCGGTGTATCTCCAAACCAAACCCATCCTGTTGGATTGGTAATATTATTTGGAAGCTCTACCCCTTTAGGAACTTCGATTTCTGTTTCGGCAGATCCGTATAGACGAGTTCCACCAACACTGTTTACTGTAAATTCGAATTCACCTGTTTGTTTTGATTTATACAGATTATCTTCTCCGAACTTACCTTCCTTCTTGTTGCTTTTAACATTGGTAGTCATTTCTACACCAGTACCAACTGCCAAGTTAACAGCACCAACGAAGTAACCATCTGTTACCTTACTATTTGTTCCTTGTAAATATGAATTATTAATCGCTGTACCATCATTTAAAGCTTCAATTTCAACTTTAATTTTTGTGACATCTTTTGGAATTTCATAGATAGCACGGTATTCAGCCCAACCGTCACCATTTCCTCCATCACCAGCAGGTGCAGAAATATGTGATTCTTCGAATTTTTCACCAATCGTACGGTCATCTCTGATGCTAGCAATTACATTTCCTTTGTCGTCTTTAACAGTGATTTTTATTTTTTCACCTGTGCCAGCAGTTCCTGCATTACCATAAGCACCACCTGTGATAGTACTTAGCATCACTCTAGAATTTCCATTTACTGCGTACTCTTTCGAAATTTTCGTACCTTGTTTTCCTAATTCTAGATAATATCCTTTCGGTAAATTATGAGAACCTACCATACCTGAGTAGTTCACACCATTAGCATAATTTTGGTTAGCGGCATTTACACCAAGTGGGTGTCCTGGTGATTCAACTTCATTATCTCTTTGAGGAACTTTCCCATCTAAATCATATACTTTCGATGGTTTAGGATCAAAACCTGCTGGACGATTAGCTGAAACATTAGTTGGTGCTTCAGGTTTAACTGCAGTTACTTTTTCTCCACTTTCAATTTTCCAACCATTCAAGGCATTATTATCGTTAGCTTCTGCTGCGGTAATTTCTTTTTCTTTCCAGTTATAAGTTAAACTACCTAAAATTTCAGTATTCCCACCTTGAGATGCAGTGGATCTTGACCATTGTTTTTTAACTTCTTTACTTTTTTCTGTAGCATTAGCAAAATCAATATCACCAAATTGATTTTTTGCACTTTCAAATACACCATCAGCTGGGTTGTTTCCTGAACCTAATTTATTGTTATTTGTTGGTCCTTCAGTAGCAGGAATAATTGGATTAGCTGTTGCAGCTCCATCTCTAAATCCACTTTCACCTTGTCCTGGAATAGCTTTTCCATTACGTGAATCTTGGTTTTTGTTTTCTTTCTTGTCTGCAGATGCTTTTGGCATACTTTCAACAACGAAAGCTCTGTTTTTCAATGAACTTGTTGAAAAATCAACTTCTTTTTGTGTCGCTTTATCGTTTGACAAAAGGGCTTGAGCCTTAGCAAGTTCTGCTTTTGCTGCTTCAATGGCTGAGGCAGTCTTTTCAGTTAGACCTGCTTTCTCAAGAGCTGCTTCCATACGAGCAATAGCTGCTTCCAATTTGCTTGTGTCAGCCTTTGAAGCTGGTGCTAGAGCTTCTTCGGCTTTTGGTGTTTCAGTCGGTGCTGTTGGTTGCGTTGCTGCAGGCGCTGGTGTTGATGGTTGCTCAGCTGTTGGTGTAGCAGTTCCAGTCGAAGCTAGAGGCATGGTTGAATCTGCTTGATTACTTGCATCTGGGACTGTTTGTGAATCAGATGCCGTCTTTGGTGTAACTTGAGCATCCGCCTGAACAGTTGCTGCTCCACCAAACATCATATATGCTGCTACAGCTACTGATGCTGCTCCAAAGCTATATTTACGGATTGAAAAGCGCTGCACTTTTTGTCCGTGATTTTTTTCCATTCTTGAATACATGGTTTCTCCTTTTTTTAAAATATATGTTAATTGCGGAATTACACCCAAGTATTTAGAAAACGCCTCCATTTCCAGCTTAATTTATACATTAAAGCAGCTACACTTAGGTACTTAATCCCTAATTTACATTATAACATTATTTCAATTAAATTGTCTACGTTTATATGCAAAATATGTAGGAAATTTTGATATATATATATATATATATATCAATGTGTTTTCTAGAAATTTAATTCTAAAAAAGTAAGAGACCGATATGACCTCTTACTTTGATTTTTTATTTACGGTTTAATACGGTGCAACATACGTGGGAATGGGATAGCTTCACGGATGTGTTTTGTTCCTGCTGCAAAGGTTACCATACGTTCGATACCGATACCAAATCCACCGTGTGGAACTGTACCGTATTTACGAAGGTCAAGGTAGAATTCATATTCTGTACGATCCATGCCAAGTTCATCCATCTTAGCAACTAATGCATCGTAGTCTTCCTCACGCATAGACCCACCGATAATTTCTCCATAGCCTTCTGGTGCAAGCAAGTCTGCACAAAGCACGCGCTCTGGATTTCCAGGAACTGGTTTCATGTAGAAGGCCTTGATGGCTGCTGGATAGTTCATGACAAATGTTGGCACACCAAAGTGGTTTGAGATCCACGTTTCGTGTGGCGAACCAAAGTCATCACCATGCTCAAGATGTTCGTAGTCAGCATCTTCATCATTCTCATGCTCTTGCAAGAGGTCAATAGCTTGATCGTAAGTGATGCGTTTGAATGGCTCTGCAATGTAGCGTTTCAAGAGTTCTGTATCACGTTCCAATGTTTCCAAGGCTTGAGGCGCACGATCAAGAACACCTTGTAGAAGAGCTTTCACATAAGCTTCTTGCAAGTCAAGCGACTCATCATGTGTCAAGTATGAGTACTCTGCGTCCATCATCCAGAACTCAGTCAAGTGACGACGTGTTTTTGATTTTTCAGCACGGAATACTGGACCAAAGTCAAAGACACGACCAAGGGCCATAGCCCCTGCTTCTAGGTAAAGCTGACCTGATTGGCTCAAGTAAGCTGGCGTTCCGAAGTAGTCCGTTTCAAAGAGTTCAGTTGAATCTTCTGCCGCATTTCCTGAAAGAATTGGGCTATCAAACTTCATGAAACCGTTCTTGTCAAAGAACTCATAAGTTGCATAAATGATAGCGTTACGGATTTGCATCACCGCTACTTGCTTACGAGAACGGAGCCACAAGTGACGGTTGTCCATCAAGAAGTCTGTCCCGTGTTCTTTTGGTGTAATTGGGTAGTCTTGAGATTCACCAATCACTTCGATGTCTGTAATGTCCAACTCATAACCAAATTTAGAACGTTCGTCTTCTTTAACAATACCTGTCACATAAACAGACGTTTCTTGGCTCAAGCGTTTGATAACATCAAACTTCTCAAGTCCCACTTCTTCACCAAATTTTTCTAAAAAGTTTGGTTTAAAGGCTACACCTTGGAAGAAGGCTGTTCCATCACGTAATTGCAAGAAGGCAATTTTCCCTTTTCCTGATTTGTTGGCAACCCAAGCACCAATCGTCACTTCTTGACCAACATAGTCTTTTACATCAATAATCGTTACACGTTTTGTCATTATTTTTCCTTTTCTTTTTTATTCTTTATGGCAAACCACCTCTATATTGTTCCCATCTGGATCAATCATAAAAGCAGCATAATAAATCGGATGCTCACTGCGATAACCAGGAGCACCATTGTCTAGCCCACCTGCCCCTAAGCCAGCCTCATAACAAGCTTGAACCTCTTCCTTATTTTCTGCTAAGAAAGCAAAGTGAATAGGATTTTGCGTCCCCTGAGCTAACCAAAAGTCACCACCAGGATGAGGGCTATTTGGGGCAAGAAAACTGATTAGAGAAGTAGTTTTAAAAGCCAATTTATAGCCCAAAGGGGCGAGAAAACTCCTATAAAATCCTTCTGAAATTTGTAAATCCTTTACCTTAATTTCAAAATGATCAATCATTCTCACTACCCATAAATGCTTTCAAGCGTTTAACCGCTTCTTTGAGCGTGTCTAGGTTTGTCGCATAGCTGAGGCGGACATTTTCTGGCGCTCCAAAGCCAGCTCCTGTTATGAGTGCCAAACCAACTTCCTCAAGAATAGCTGTTGTAAAGTCAGTCACATCTGTATAACCTTTCATCTCCATGGCTTTTTTTACATTTGGGAAGAGATAGAAAGCTCCTTGTGGTTTAACGACTTCAAAACCTGGGACCTCACATAATAGCGGATAAATGGTATTGAGACGCTCCTCAAAAGCTTGACGCATGATATCAACAGAATCCTGTGGTCCTGTTAAGGCTTCAATAGCAGCATATTGAGAAACAGATGTCAAATTTGAAGTTGTTTGTCCCGTCAATTTACTCATAGCTGCAATGATTTCAGGATCACCTACCGCATAACCAACTCGCCAACCCGTCATGGCATAAGCCTTAGATACACCGTTGATAACAATAGTTTGCTTACGAATCACTTCTGATAGACTTGAGATTGGAACAAATTCATTTCCATTATAAACAAGGCGACCGTATATATCATCTGCTAAAATCAGAATGTCATGCTCAACTGCCCAATTTCCGATAGCTAGTAATTCTTCACGAGTATAGATCATACCAGTCGGATTAGATGGTGAATTGAGAACCAAAACCTTTGTTTTATCTGTCCTAACTAGTTCTAGTTGATCCACCGTGACTTTAAAATCATTGTCTTCTTTAGCTTGAACAAAGACTGGAATCCCTTCTGCCATCTTGACCTGATCTCCATAACTAACCCAGTATGGAGTTGGAATAATAACCTCATCTAAAGGATTGATTACAGCCATAAAGAAAGTATAGAGGGAGAACTTGGCACCTGTAGCAAAGGTAACCTCGTTACTTGCGACAGAATAACCATAGTAGCGCTCGAAGTAGGTATTCACCGCAGCTTTTAATTCTGGTAGACCTGAAGCTACTGTATAGAAGGAAGCCTGTCCTTCTCGAATAGCTTTAACTGCTGCATCCTGAATATTTTCAGGAGTGTGAAAATCTGGTTGTCCCAAGGTCAAGAAAAGGACATCCTTACCTTGAGCTTTTAATTTTTTTGCTCTCGCATCACTAGCTAAAGTGACACTTTCTTCCATTTCTAAAACACGCTTGGATAGTTTCATAAGCCCTCCTTATTGAGCAATGCTCCTGTTTCAAAATCTACTAGATAAAAATCAGAGCCTGACCTGACTTCCCAGATTGGCTTGTCTTGATAACGGCCAAAGGTAATCTTGTCAATCTCGCCAGCTCCTTTTTCTTTAGAAACAGCTTCTGCTTTTTCTTGTGAAACACCCTGATTTAGCTGATAAACGTAAATCTTATGGTCATCTTTTCCAATCAGAACAGCAAGTGCTTCTTGCTGTTTATTACGACCAAGAATGCTATAATAAGATTCCAAGCCATTATATAAATCAACCTGATCAGCCTGCTCTAATCCTGCATACTGCTGAGCTAATTTTTCTCCTTCAGTTTTAGCTGTTTGATAGGGTTTCATGCTAAGAGAAACCAGATACAGAAAGGAAGCACTGATAACCACAAACAAAATCGTCATCCCTAGACCATACTGCCACAGTAGATTATTTTTTGCTTTATTTTGTCTTTTTTTCACTCGTCTATTTTACCATCTATTGGGCTTTATTACAAGTGAATATAGGAACAAACGCACTTTATTTCTTCCTTCAAAGCAAACAGATTTTTCTTGTTTAAAACTGAGCAAGAAAAGTAAAGGCAGCTCCAAAATCAACCTATTAAAAAACCTGAGCTTGGCACTCAAGTTTTCATAAATTTTTTTGATCTATGGAATCATTTTATCATCTATTCTTTTAGCCATTTTTCCTAAAAAGACAGGCAGTAGAAGGCTAATCAATACTAAAAATAATCCTAGATAAAGAAATGTTAGCACAAAGCCTAAATTGTCAATCAACCACCCTGTCAGCGGGAAGAAGACAATCATACTTAGGCTAAACATCATAGAGTAGACACTCAGCATGGTTGCCCTTACTTCACTTGGGAGTCGCTCTTGCAAATCATTGTCAAAAATCGGCTGAAAAAGAGCATATAGAGCATTACTAATCAAATAAATCAAAATATAGATTAGAGGTGTTCCAAAGTAGGACAACATATAGGTGACGCCAGTCAGCAGCACGAGGATAGGGAAAAGCTTCAAGGCGGCATATCTCTTTCCAATCTTACTCGCTAGATAGACTGCGACGATATTCAAGAGACTTCCAAGTAGCATAACTGCTGAAATTTGCCAACTACTTAAATCTGGTAACTGATTTTGATAGTAAAAATAAAACATGCACATGAGTACTCCGACAATCTGAGACAAAATCATCCAGTTGAAAAGCATAGGATTTCGCTTCAACTCATCCTTAACAGTCCAAATAATATGTTTCATGGTCACACTATCAGCTTTTTCTAGCTTGACACTAGGTTCTTTCAGCATCCAAATCAGGAAAAGAACTATGATAGAGGTTGCAATCATGATATAGTAGGTCAGGTGCAATTGACCATGGACAAAAAATCCCGCCAACACTGTCCCCAAAGACCGAGTTCCTTCTGCTACTCCTGACATAAAACTTGAAATAGATAAGTAACGCTTCTTCAGTCCAGCTTCCACGGCTGAATCATAAACCATTGCTGCGCTTGTTCCCGAATCAAAATTATAAGACAAGGCACTTATCGCCATAGCTAGTGCATAAATCCAAAAATTTCCCTGCCCAGCCAACATGAGAATAGAAGACACAATCCCTGCTATACGACTTAAATAAAGGTTGGTCTTATAGGAATAGCGGTCAGCTAACATACCAGATGGAATTTCACAGAGAAGACTGGTCGTATGAAAAATACTCTCCAGAAATCCAATCTGCCAAAGAGACATTCCGTTTTGACTGAGAAAGAGAATCCAAAAACTGGTAATCCCTAGAAATGCAAAAAACTCAACTCCGGCCATCAGGCCAATATTTTTCCGATAATTTCTTATTAACATCTTTTCTCCTTAACAAGTGTATTATTATTTCTTTTGTCCGTCACTTGTTAATCTTTGCCTTACATGATCTCCACCCCTTTTAGAAGCATTCTTCAATGCCATTATTGTTCCTTTAATGATTTATGAAATGATACCGGAAAATAGCTGTTCTGTGGTTTCTATTGCTAGTTTTCTTGTTTATTTTAGCACTTATGTCATTATATTACAAGAGAATATTGGAATACTCCTATAAAATCAAAGAAAACTAAAATCCAAAAAACAGTTCTTACTTTTCCAGTGGCAACTGACTAGAGTTTCAGCAATTTTATAATTTTCAAATAAACTCTGAGCAAATCTCTTGCAAGTCCTTTTGTTTTGTTGTAATATATTTTATAACAACAAGAGGGTTCTCGAAATTTTAAGCAAAAGGAGACACATTATGTCTAAAAAAGTATTATTTATCGTCGGATCACTACGTCAAGGTTCTTTCAACCACCAAATGGCCCTCGAAGCTGAGAAAGCACTTGCTGGTAAAGCAGAAGTTAGCTATCTTGATTATTCAGCCCTTCCTCTTTTCAGCCAAGATTTGGAAGTTCCAACTCATCCAGCTGTAGCTGCTGCTCGTGAAGAGGTTCTCGCTGCGGATGCTATCTGGATTTTCTCTCCAGTCTACAATTTCTCTATCCCTGGAACAGTGAAAAACTTGCTTGATTGGCTATCTCGTGCCCTTGACTTATCTGATACACGTGGCGCTTCTGCTCTTCAAGACAAGTTTGTCACAGTATCATCTGTAGCCAATGCAGGTCACGATCAACTTTTCTCTATCTACAAGGACCTCTTGCCATTTATCCGTACACAAGTCGTTGGTGATTTCACTGCTGCACGTGTCAACGACTCTGCCTGGGCAGACGGAAAATTGGTTCTCGAAGAAACAGTCCTAAACTCAATTGAAAAACAAGCTCAAGACTTGCTCGCAGCAGTTCAGTAAAAAATAGAGAATTTTAAGAAGTCTAAATCAATTATCGCCACCTAATAGGGTGGCATTTTTAGACTCAATCAAAATTTTCAGACAAACATCAGCCATCCAAAAAAACCTTGAGCGTTGCCACTCAAGGTTTTTAGCAGTCTTTTCCATCATAGGAAAATCATTCTAAGAATATTCTTTCATTCGAGATCTATCACTTATCATCTTCTTTCGAGAAATTAGTGACTGCTTTTTGCTGATTAATCTTCTTTTCTTCGACCTACATATAGGCTCAATAGAATACCGCTACCTAGAAGAACAGAGATATAATCAGATTGGCTTCCAGTTTCTGGTAATTTGTCCCCATGGTTTTCTTTAACTGTAGTTGGTACTACTGGGTTAGCATTTACTGGAGTTGCTGGTTGAGCCGGTGTTGGTACTACTGGTTGTTCTGGAACCGCTGGTACTGGTTTAACCGGTACTTCTGGTGTTGGAACAACTGGAGTTGGTTGTACTGGCACTTCTGGTGTCGGTACATTTGGTGTTGGTTGCGCTGGCACAGGTTTTACCGGTACATTTGGTGTTGGTTGTACTGGTACAGGTTTAACCGGTACATTTGGTGTTGGTTGTACTGGTACTGTTGGAATATCTAATTCTGGTACTTCAGTAACTTCAGGCATACCTGGTACTCCACCATTGAATTCTGGTAATTCGTGAACTTCTGGTATTCCTGGCACACCACCGTTAAATTCTGGCAATTCATGAACTGGTGGTTCTGGCATTGCAAATTTAGGTCCTTCTGGCATATTAGGTGTTGGAGGAACTGGTTTGTCATTTGATGGTGTTACTGGTTTGTCTTGGCATCCACATTTTCCATCTTTGCCGTCTCGACCATCACGTCCATCTCTACCATCTTTGCCATCTTTAATAACTGTTTTTGTCACAGTTCCATCAGAATTGATGATTGTGATTGTATGACTACCATCACCATTATCTTCAACAGAAACTTTTGGTGATTTACCATCTTTACCGTCTTTAATCACCATTTCTGTCTTACTTCCATCCGGATTAGTGATTGTTACAACGTGAGTTCCATCGTTATTATTTTTAACAGTTACAGTTGGTGAAACGCCATCTTTGCCGTCTTTACCATCTTTGATAATAGATTTGTATTCACGACCATCAGAATCTACGATTGTTAATGTGTGAGTTCCGTCTCCGTTATCAACGATGTTAGCTTTTGGTGATTTACCATCAAAGATTGTAGTTGTAGTTTCTTTACCATCAGCACCTGTTACTTTAATAGTGTGTGAACCATTGTTGTTATCAATCACTTCAAGTTTTGGTTCTTTACCATCACGAACTGTAGTTGTTGTAGTTGTACCGTCTGAGTTCACAACTGTGATAGTGTGAGTTCCATCTCCGTTATCCACAACCTTAGCAGTTGGTGATTTACCGTCACGAACTGTGGTTTCAGAAACAGTACCATTACCGTTTTCTACACGAATAGTGTAAGTACCGTCTTGGTTATCTCTAACTGTTGCTACTGGTGATTTACCATCTTTAATGATTGTTTCAGTAGTTGTTCCATCTCCATTTAGAACTGAGATCTTATGAGTTCCATTTTGTTCGTCAGTTATAGTAACTTTTGGTGATTTACCATCACGAACTGTGGTTTCAGTTGTCACACCTTCTGGATTTGTAATAACGATTGTATGACTTCCGTCTCCATTATCACGAACAGATGCGGTTGGAGTACGTCCGTCAACACCGTCACGTCCATTCTTAACAACAAACTCATTCTTAGTTCCGTCTGGGTTAGTAATTGTTACTGTGTGGCTTCCATCTGGGTTTTCAGTAGTTGTTGCTGTTGCAGCTTTACCATCTTTACCATCTTTGATGATAGCGTTGGTAACATTACCGTCTCCATCTGTAACTTTAACAGTATGAGTTCCGTCTCCGTTATCCGTTACTTCAACTTTTGGAGTCTTACCGTCTTTACCGTTTTTAACAACTGTTTCTTTAGTTGTTCCATCTGGATTTGTTACAGTAATTGTGTGGCTTCCATCTGGATTTTCTGTTGTAGTGATATTGGCAGTTTTACCGTCTTTACCATCTTTAACTTTAGTTGTTGATTCAGAACCATCAGGGTTTCTAACAGTAATAGAGTGTGTTCCATCTCCATTGTCCGTTACATTTACAACTGGTGATTTACCGTCTGCTCCATTAGCTCCGTTTTCACCTTTTTCACCTTTTTCACCTTTTTCACCTTTTTCACCTTTGTCGCCTTTTTCACCGGCTACTCCTTGAGGTCCACGGATATTACCAATCTTGTTCCAAGAACCATTTTCTTTCTTGTAAACATCACCTGTATTTGCGTCGATATAAGTATCACCGTCTTTACCATCCTTAGCAGTTGGTGCAGTAGCTCCACTTAGTAATTCAGCACCGTTACGTCCGTCTGTACCAGAAGCTCCATCTGTACCATTACGTCCATTTGTACCATTCAAGATATCACTTGTACCAATTAATTCATCCACACCTGGATCGTATTTACCGTTACCATTATTATCATAGTATGCTGTAATACGAGTACCATTTACTGGTTGTGAATCTGTTGCATCTGTAGTTGTTGGTTGTACTGTTCCTGATGACTCAGTTGCACTTCTATCTTCATCTGGTAATGCTCTTCTATTTCTTGCACTTCTTGATGTTCCAGAAGGTTGTGAATTAGAAGTTGATCCAGCACCTCTTCTAACTGCTTCCACCAATGCATTTAAGTCAATAGTTGGTGTACGTCCATCTCTACCATTTTTACCATCTTTCACTGTAAAGGTTACTGGATCTTTACCTGGTGTTGTGATAGTTACAACAGTGCTTTGGCCATCTTGTCCACGTTGAGTAGTGATTGTAGGAGTTTGTCCATCCTGACCGGTTGCACCAGTTTCTCCCTTAGCACCATCTTGAACAAAGACTGTAGTTGGTTGTGAACCATCATGGTTATCCACCGTGATTTCTACACCCTTATGACCTTCTTCATCCTTACGAACAGCTGTTACTGTTGGAGAGACACCGTCCACTCCATCTTTAATAACTGCAAGAGGTTTTTCAGGGTTCAATGGTTGACCTGGATGTGCTGGATCTTCTTGGTAAACTTTAGTTTCTTTACCATCTTTGACAGTAAGCAATGATTTACCATCACGTCCGTCCGCACCTTTAGCACCATCTTTAATCATTTCAGAACCTAGAAGTTCATCAGTTCCTGGAGTGTACTTACCATCATTGTTTTCATCAGTATAGAATGTCACAATTGTATGAGATGGATTTCCGTTTTGTCCTTCGACACGAAGCAAATCAACTTTTGGAGTTTTACCGTTTAGACCATTTTCTCCGTCCTTAACATTTACTTTAACTGGATCTTTACCTGGAACAGTGAATGTAATGTCAGTACTATGGCCATCTTTACCTGGAGTTACAGTTACTTCTGGAGTCTTACCATCTTCTCCACGTTCACCTTTGTCCCCTTTAGGGCCTTTGATGTTGCCTTCTTTTTCCCAGTTGCCGTTATTCTTAACGAAGACGTCGCCTGTTTCTGTATTAACGTATTTATCGCCGTCTTTACCTTGATTTGCTTCTGGGTTAACTTTGCCGTTCAAGACGTCTTTACCGTCGCGTCCATCACGTCCGTCACGACCTGCTGCGCCATCACGTCCGTCGCGTCCTGGTAAACCTTGTGCTCCGTCTTGACCATCACGACCTTGAAGTCCTTGTTCACCTTTGTCCCCTTTAGGGCCTTGTAGCCCTTGTGGTCCTGCAACTCCGGCTTCACCTTTTAGACCTTGAGGTCCACGAATGTTACCAATCTTATCCCAAGTTCCGTTTTCTTTCTTATAAACATCACCTGTAGTTGCATCGATATAAGTGTCGCCATCTTTACCATCATCTGCTGTTGGTGCTTTAGGTCCACTTAATAATTCAGCACCATTACGTCCGGCTGCACCTGCTGCACCATTGGCACCGTCTGTACCATTATAAATTGGTTGTTTTGCAATTAATTCATCTATACCTTCATCGTATCGACCATTACCATTGTTATCAAAGTACGCTGTAATAAGAGTACCTTCTCTTGGTTTTTCTGCTGGTGCTGTAGATGGGGCGTCTGCTAAAGCTCTTCTTACTCTTCCGCTTCTTTGATTGTTTAATCTTGCTGCTGCTTCAGCTAAGGCATTTAAGTCGATGGTTGGTGTACGTCCATCTTTACCATCTTTAATGTTAACTGTTACAGGTTCTTCACCAGGAATAGTAAATGTAATATCAGTACTACGACCGTCTGCTCCACGAGCAGTTGTGATTTTTGGAGTTTTTCCGTCACGTCCCGCTGCTCCTGTTTCACCACGGTCTCCACGTTCTCCTTTTTCACCTTGCGCTCCGGTTAGACCACGTTCGCCTTGGTCCCCTTTTTCACCTTTGGCTCCATCTGCAATAACGACTTCTTTTAATTTCTTATCAGAAGCATCTAATTCATTATTTCCATTTTGATCATAATAGAAGATAACAGTTGTTGTCTTATCTGCTTCATTTCGTTGAGTCGCAACTAATGGGCTTGCTCCATCGAGACCATCTCTTACAATAGTATTTGTAACATTACCTCTACCGTCGTTAATAGTGATTGTGTGAGTACCGTCAGCTTTATTATCTTTAACGGTTACGGTTGGAGTAACACCGTCACGTCCTGCTTGACCTTGTGCTCCAGTTAAACCACGTTCGCCTTGATCTCCTTTTTCACCTTTGGCACCTTGTGCTCCGGTGAGACCGCGTTCACCCTGGTCCCCTTTTTCACCTTTGGCTCCGGTGAGACCGCGTTCACC
>NZ_JAKUXJ010000010.1:0-239 GCF_026782895.1 Streptococcus mitis | reverse complement strand
CCACGTTCACCTTGATCTCCTTTAGCACCTTTGGCTCCGGTGAGACCGCGTTCACCTTGGTCCCCTTTTTCACCTTTAGCTCCTTGGGCTCCAGTTAGACCGCGTTCGCCTCGGTCTCCTTTTTCACCTTTAGCACCTTGGGCTCCGGTGAGACCGCGTTCACCTTGGTCCCCTTTTTCACCTTTAGCTCCTTGTGCTCCAGTTAGACCGCGTTCGCCTCGGTCTCCTTTTTCACCTTT